>NZ_JBEXJK010000186.1:0-15870 GCF_040609095.1 Kitasatospora sp. NPDC004799 | reverse complement strand
GAAGCGCTCGCCCAGCTCGGGGAAGCGCTCCTGGTAGCGCCGCACCTCGGCGCGCAGCAGGGCCCAGACCGCTCCGGGTCGGCCCCGCCGTGCAGGCCGGTGGCGAGCACCTCCTCGTAGCCGGGCAGGATCCGGTAGCCGACCAGGTCGCCGAGGTAGGCGACGGCCCAGTCGGCGGCCGTCTCCACGAACCAGTCCCGGTAGCCCTGGTCGATGCCGTCGCGGACGACGTCGACCTGTTCGGCGATGACGGCCAGCAGGGCGCGCAGCGGCTCGCCCGCGTCGGCGTCCCGCAGCCGGTGCCACTGCGGCAGCAGCTCCGCCAGCCCGTCCGGGTCGCGGCTCGTGCGCACCTCAGTCATGCTCCCGCCTCGCTTCGCTCGCTCATCGGACGATCTCCTTGAGGATCAGGGTGTCGGGCAGGTTCGGTGACAGCAGGGCGAGTTGGGCCGGGCGGATGCCGCGGAACACCGTCAGCACCCGGCCGGCCGGCAGCGGGCGGGTGTCGGTGACGTCCGGGTTGAGGCGCAGCAGCTCCGCGACCGCGAGGCCGTTGCGGGCGGCGATCTCGGTGAGCGTCTCCCCGTCGTGCCGCACCCGGTAGCGCTGCTCCTCGGAGCGGGCGAGCCGGGCCGGGACGGTCGGCTGCGGCCGGACGAGCTGCTCGGACAGCCGCTCCAGGCCCTCCGGGGTGATGCTGCCGGGCACGCCGGTGAAGGCGTCCACGTCGACCCGGTCCACGCCGGGGACGGCGTGGGCGACGGCGAGCACCTCGGACAGGTGGGCGCTCTGGCCGAGCTGGCGCCCGGCGTAGCCGAGGCGGTCCAGCAGGGCGCGGCGCAGCGCCGGTTCGACCACGTCCCAGGAGTGGTCCGGGTGGACCTTCACGCCCATCGCGACCACCAGCAGGACGAGTTCGCGCAGCGCGACCCGGACCGGCAGCCGCGGGTCGCCGTAGGCGGTGAGCGCGGAGTGCAGGGTGCGGATCAGGTCGGAGTCCTCGGTGAGCGGGATGTCGTCCACCCCGGCCACCGTGACGTGGACCAGCTCCCGCCGGCCGTCCGAGAGCCGGGTGGCGCTGGCTCGACCGATACCGGCGCGGGAACGGGTGAAGTCCTCGTAGTCGGGCACCGAGACCAGCCGGTCCAGTGCGGTGACCGCGAGCGGGATGGTGCGCCGGGCGAGGCCGGGGCCGTCCGGGCCGGCGCCGCCGGTGGCGGGCAGCGGGTTGACGACGGCGGAGACACCGAGCGGGCGGGTGGTGAGCTGGGTGATCCGGCCGGCGCCGACGTTGCCCGCCTCGCCGATGCCGATCCGGTAGCGGGCCCGGACGTTCTCCCGGCCGGTGGGCAGCCGCGCCCCGTGCACGCCGTCGCCGAAGGTGACGGTGGTGCGGCCGTCGGAGGAGGTCCCGGTGACGTAGACCCGCTCGTCCGGGCCGCGCCCGGCGAGGCTGTCCACCTCGTGCCAGCGCACCCCGTCGACCCGGACCTCCAGGGTGCTCCGCGCGCCCCGGGGGGTGTCGGCGGCCAGCCAGGTGAGCGGGGACTGCCGGAGGGCGAAGCGCTGGCCCGGGAGGCCGGCGTCGCCGCTGCCGATGGCCTCGTCGCGGGTGGCGCCCTGGGTGGCGCGGACCACGTTGCCGAGGATCTGCACGGTGTCGCGCCGGTAGCGGTGGGCGAGCGGGGCGCTGAGCGTGATCGAGGTGCGGACGGTGTCCCCGGGCAGCCGCGGGTCGACGCCCTGCTCGACCCCGGCGATCATGGCCAGCTCGGTGCCCCGGACCCCGGTGGTGTTCGGGATGTCCGTCCGCTCGCCGCTGACCGCGATCAGCCGGCCCGGGGTCAGCCCGTCGTAGAGCCGGGCGAGTTCGATCCGGCCGCCGTGGACGTCCTCGGTGACGGGCTCGTCGGCGAGCCGCAGCGACTCGCCGCGGGCGTAGACGGTGGCGTCCCTGATGTCCGAGAGCTGGGTGTCCTTGTCGTCCAACCACGGCTGCTGCAGCGTCAGTTCGGTCACCTTGCCGGTGATGCCGAAGTCGGCGCGGGAGATCACCCGGACGTCCGTCACCCGGGTGATGACCTCGGCGAGGTCGCGGCTGCCCGGGATGCCGCCGTCGATCCCCTTGCGCGGGCGCTGGACGACCACCCAGCTGCCGGGCGCGATCTGGTCGTACACCGCGTCCAGGGCGAGGACGGTGCCGGAGACCGGCTGCAGCTTGGTGGTGAACACCACCTCGACGGCGGGCGCCGACTGGTCGGTGGCGGTGTAGCGGTGCACCTTGACGTTCAGCTCGCCGGACTCTCCGCTCTTCTCCTGGCCCGGTTCGAGCCGGTAGTCGAGCGCGGGGCCGGGCCCGCCGTCGATCTTCACGTGGATCCGGCCGTCGGCCTGCGGGCGGGAGACGAAGACGGTGCGTTCGGGCAGCTTGGCGAGGAACCGGGCGCTGACGCCGGGCTCCTGGTCGGGGGCGGGCACGGCGGCGCGCAGGTTCGGCCCCGGCGCCGGCGGATCGGTGGTGACCACCTTGACCTGGCCGGGCCCGAACGGGAAGGTGTGGTCCCACGGCAGCGAGAAGCCGCTGTGCACCAGGCTGCCGGCCTCGACGTAGGTGAAGTCGGCGGTCTTCGGGACGGTGCCGGCGTCGTCGAAGGTGACCCGGACGCCGATCAGCGTGCTGCCGGCCAGCGGCCAGTCCACGTAGCGGTCGATCCGGCCGTCGTTGCCGTAGACGGGCTTGAGCGGCGCGGTGGCGCCGAACGGGGTGGCGACCACCCGCATCGCCTGGATCTCGTGCACGGCCAGCGGCGCCGTCAGGTCGACCCGCCGCCAGGCCGGGTAGAGGCCGTCGCGCAGCCGGGGGTCGAGCGCGGACAGCAGCTGCGCGCCGAGGTCCGAGCCGGGCGCGAAGAGGCGCTGCGGGTCGCGCGGGAGGTCCCGGGCGCTGAGCGGGGGCCGGACGGGGGTGGTGCGCAGCGCCGCCAGCAGCGAGCCGAGCCCCCGCAGCGCCGGGTCGGCGTCGGAGGGCGCGGGCCGGTCGGGGGCCTGGGCCGGCTCCAGCTGGTGGGCGCGGTCGCGCAGCCCGGTCAGTTCCTCGCCGAGCCGGTCGAACCAGTCGGCCACCGGCCGCTGGGATCGGGCCAGTTCGGCGGCCTCGGCGGCCCGGGCGACCACCGGGGCGAGCCGCTCGGCGAAGTCGGCCGGGGTGCCCAGCGGGCCGGACGGCCGGTCGAGGTCGGCGCGCAGCGGGGCCAGCACCTGCTCGTCGAAGTCCCCGATGATCCGGCTGTGCCCGGGCCGGGGGTTCGGGGCGGTCTCGGAGACGGTGATCCAGTCCGCCAGTTCGGCCCGCAGGTCCTTGAGGGTGCGCAGGTCCCGGGGCAGCCCGATCACCGTGACGTCGTTCTCGCGGTCGATCCGCACCTCGGGCACCAGCCGCAGGACCCGGTGCGCCGCGTCGGCCGCCTTGTCGGCGCTGAAGACGAACAGCAGCCGGTCGCCGGGCTTGAGGTTGTTGGCGGTGCCGGCGGCGAACAGCTCGGCGCGGCCGCCGGGGTTCAGCTGGCCGGGCGTCAGCTGGTACGGGCGGCGGCGCAGCACGGCCAGGTCGTTCCAGGCCGAGCGGGCGGGGAGGTCCTCGGCGGTCTCGAAGGACTGCGGGTCCTCGCCGGGGCCGGGGACGCTCTGGCTGCGGGCGCCGCGCGGGACGACCACGGTCGGGTCCTCGGCGGCCCGCGGGTCGTGGTCGAGCGTGTACGCGAGGTGGGTGTCGGCGGCCACGCCGGGCCGGGGCCGGTGCCCGACCAGCCGGCCGAGCAGGGTGAGCGAGGCCTCCTCGGTGGCGGTGTGCAGGTAGCCCTCGTTGGCGATCCGCTCCGAGTAGAAGGTGAGCACGTCGGCGAGGACGGCCCAGGAGTCCAGCAGCGCGATCGCCGGGTCGTCCGGGGTGCGGACCGTCAGGTCGCGCAGCGCCGGGTAGGCGGGGCCGGACAGCCGGGCGAGCAGGCTGTCGAGGAACTCCCCGTAGCGGCCGACCCGGTAGCCGACGGCGTCCAGCCCGGGCGGGTTGAACAGCGGGGCCGGGGTCGCGGTGGCGGTGCCCGAGCAGCCGCAGGTGCACTGGCCGGTCATCGGCCGCCTCCGATCACGAGCGAGAGCCGGCCGTTCTCCGGCCGGTCGGGGTCGTTGTCGCAACTGGCGATCTCCAGCGCGCCGATCCGCAGCAGTCCGTCGGCGGGCTCGACGTCGTCCCGCCCGAACTGCCGCCGCAGCCGGGTGACCTGGGCGCTGACCACGCCCGGTACGGCGGCGGCCGCGGCCACCAGCCGGGAGACCCGCACCGGCTCGCCGAAGCCCAGCGCGTCCGGGTGGAAGAAGCCGAGCCGGCCGTCCGGCAGCGCCCGGCTGCCCAGCACCCGCCGCACCTCGGCCAGGACGTGGCCGCGCTGGTACCCGGCGGCGGCGCAGAGCCGCAGTTCGAGGTCGAGCGGCACCAGCAGGGCGGGGCGGACGACCAGGTCGTGGCCGATCCGGCGGTACGCCTCCAGGCCGTCCGTGACCGCCGCCAGCAGGGCGGTGCCCGCCACGGCGTTCCCGTACGGCTCGACGGCGACGTGGACCTCCTGGCCGCTGCCGGTCCAGCGCAGTTCGGCGGCGGCCCGCCGGACGCCGGGCAGGGTGGCGGCCAGCTCCGCGTAGTCGGCGGCCGTGACGGCGCGCAGCCGGCTGCGGCTGAGTGCGAGCGGGGCCAACTGCCGTACCTGGTCGAGCGGTTCGGGTTCGGTCCCGCCGGTCGCGGGCAGCGGGTTGCGGACCCGGAGCACCGCGTCCTGCGGCCGGGCGGAGCGCCCCTTCGGGCGGGGCGGCTGCTCCTGGCAGACCACCAGGTGGTTGATCGCCTCCGCGCCCACGTTCCCGGCGGTGCCGTTGCCGATCCGGTACGCGACCCGCAGCTCGCTGCCGGGCCGGGGCGGCAGGCCGTGCCGGCCGTCGCCGAAGCGCAGCGCCAGGCGGCCGTCGTCCTCCGGCTCGCCCACGAAGTGCCGGTCCCGCCGGCCGTCGGCCAGCAGGTCCCGGCGGGGCGTCCACTCCTGGCCGTCGGCGGCGGCCCGGACGGCGGGCAGCGCGGCGCGCGGGTCCTGGACGGCGATCCCGCTCGCCGGGCCGGCCAGCGCGGGGGAGTCCGGGTCGAGCCCGGCGGCGTACCGGGCGCCCCAGCTCTGGGCCACCTCCCAGACGCCGCTGCGCCGCAGCACCCCGCCGGAGCGGGCCCGCGCGGTGAGCACCTCCAGGCGGCGCAGCTTGGCGGCGAGCAGCCGGGTGCGGCGGGCCAGCAGCTCGCGCAGCCCGGCGGCGGGCCGGTCGGCGAGGCGCAGCTCGTGCACCACCTGGGCGCCGAACAGCAGGGTCAGTTCGGCGAGTTCGGCGCGGGAGAGGTCGTGGCCGCGGTTCGCCCGGTGCCACAGGTCCTCCAGCCGCTGCCGGACCCGCTCCGGGATGCCGGCCAGCAGCTCGGCCTGGGCGGCGCAGACGTGCGCCCGGTCCGGGTAGCCGACCGCCTGGGTGACCGGCGCGTAGCGCAGCACCGGGCGGAAGGGCTGCGGCAGGACGGGGTAGCGGGTCTGGTCGAGCAGCGTCTCCAGCACCGCCGCCTGGGCGTCGGCGGTGGGCGGCTCGACCACGGCGCCCTCGCTCTCGGAGGCGGCCCCGGGGGCGAGCCGGACGCTCAGCCCGGCCCGCCGGACGGCCGCCTCGCCGACCAGTGCCTCCAGCTCGCGGACCTGCTCCGGGCCGAGCTGACGGCCGGTCCGGGCCTGGTCGATCAGGCCGTGGACCGCCTCCGCGGCCGGGCTGCCCTCGGTGCGGTCCGCGCAGCCGCACCCGGCCGGACCGCAGGGCGCCACCCGGACCGGCTCCGGCGGCACCGCGAAGGTCTCCGGGGCGCCGCCGCAGAAGGTGAGCGAGCGGCCGTGGTCGACCAGGGCGACGTTGCCGCGGGCGACGCTCACGTCGGCGATCGGGCCGCAGTCGCTCCCGCCGTGGGCGGAGAGGCAGACCGGGAAGGCGAGCGCGTCCTGCGCCGCCCAGGCGACCTCGACCACCGGCTGGTCGTACAGCTCGTCGACCAGGTGGGTGACCGAGGTGAGCCGGACGGCCTGGCGGTGCGCCGGGTCGGCGTCGGCGGCGGCGCCGGTGCGCGGGCCGAGCACCTCCTCGATGACCAGCAGGTCGCCGGGGCGCAGCGCCAGGTGCCGGGTGCGGGCCTCCGCCCGGTCGGCGTCCTGCCAGTCGTCGCGCAGGGTGGCCGAGGTCGCGCCCTCGGGCAGCACGCAGTCCTGGTCGCCCCAGGTCCAGAACCGGATGGTGTTGTGCGCGGGGTGCAGCACCAGGTCCGCCCCGCCGAGCGGTTCGAACACCTCGACGGCGGCGGTCCGGGTGAGCGCGTCCAGCTCCTCGTCCGGGATCACCGCGGCCAGCTGCGGGCGCTCCTGCGGGCCCAGCCGGCCGACGTCGACGGCGGCGAAGCGGAAGGTGCCGCGCCGCAGGGTGAGCGGGCGCTCCGTGGTCAGCGCGACGAACGCCCGGGCGTTGCAGCCGTCGTGCATCGGGTAGTCGACCAGCCGGACGTGCCGGCGCACCGACACCCGGCGGCGGGCGGTGTCGAGGTACGCCTCGGTGGCCACCGCGTCCTGCTGGTAGGAGAGCTGGTCGGCGGTGTAGGCGAGCAGCTCGACCAGGGTGATGCCGAGGTCCGGCAGGTGCCGCTCGGTCCAGCCGGGGGTGGTGAGGCTCATCCGGTCCAGCACGAGCCGCCGCAGGCTCTCGTAGTCGCGGGCGGTGTAGTCGATGACCGGGGCCGGGCGGACGGCGGGCGGGCAGGCCTCCTCGGTGCGGCAGTCGTAGGGGGAGGGGCAGTCGGCGCCGAAGGAGACGTCGGTGCCGGCGTACCTCGGGTCGAAGCCCGGGTACGGGCGGGTGCCCGGGCGGCCGTAGGCGTCCGCCTCGACCACGGACAGCCGGTAGCGGGAGGTGTCGCCGGCCCGGTCGAGGGTGACGTGCATCCGGTCGTCCAGCTCCGGGTCGTCCGCGCGCTCGATGTCGACCGCGAGGGCGCGCAGGCCGGTGATCCGCCGGCCGCCGTCGACGCGGATGTTCTCCGGGCCCAGCTCGGCCGGCGCCCGGCCGAGGAAGGTCACGCTCAGGGTGCGCCCGTCGTCGTCCGGCTCGGCGCCGTCCAGGCCCAGCAGCCGCGCCGCGCGCACGTCGGCGCGGCGCAGTTCGGTGCCGCAGCCGGCGGTGGGGCGTTCGTCCGGGGCCGCGGGGCGTTCGGGCTGCGTCGTGGGGCGTTCGGCCGGGCCGGTCGTCCCGTCCCGCCCGGTCGTCCCGTCTCGGCCGGTCATGCCGCCACCCCGCTCTCGAACACGTCGTGCCGCTGCGAGCCGGTCCGGCGCACCACGTACGCCAGCTCGACCCGTACCACGTTGTCCTCGCTCTCCACGTCGAGCGAGACCACCTCGATCACGTCGCCGAGCCAGCGCTGCAGCGCCGCCTGGACGGACAGTTGCAGGGTGGCCGCCAGCTCCGGGCTGTTCGGCGCGAAGACCAGGTCGAGCAGCCCGCAGCCGAAGTCCGGGTGCATCACCCGCTCGCCGGGGCTGGTGAACAGCAGCTGCTCGATCAGGTCGCGCACGTGGTCGTCGTAGGCGGCCTCGGCGGTGCGCCCGCGGCTGTCGATCCGGAACGGGAACGCGAGGTCCGTCCGGGCCGGGCCGGGCGGCGGGGCCGTCGGCTCGACGCCGTGGGCGTTCTGCGCGGTGTTCGGTGTGCTGGTCATACCCCCACCGCCCGTTGCTGGACGACGGCCACGACCGGCGGCCCCTGCGGGACCTGCTCGGCGCTCTGGCACAGCCCGACGGCGGACTGCGGCAGCGCGGGGGAGCCGTTCACCCGGATCCGGGCGGACGGCACCACCCAGCGGATGGTCACGCAGGGCTGGGGCTTGCCGGCCACGTTGAACGGGCAGCCGGTCACGGTGTACAGGTCGGCCGTGCTGGTGACGGCCTGGCCGGCGACCAGCACCCGGGCCTGGGCCGGCACGGCCGTGGCCTGGGCGCCGTGCGGGCAGGTCACCGTCGCATTGACGTGCAGCAGATTTCCGGGCACGAGACTCTCCCCCCGTCAGGTCACGCTCAGGGCGTCCTGGTTGATGGAAACGGTGGCGCCGACGAGCGAGATCGAGGCGCCCTGGCCGTTGCTGATCCGGATGCCCGAGTCGTTGATCACGATCGAGGCCCCGCTCGGTGTGCGGAGGGTGATCCCCGTGGTCGGATCGTCGGACAGGATGATCACCCGCCGCCCGGAGGTCTCCAGCACCTGGTTCGGCACGCCGGGCGGGCCGGTCGTCGCCTCCACCGGGACCTCGGAGGCGGAGCCGTACCAGCAGCCCGTCCAGATCGGGTAGCTCTGGTCGCCCTGCTCGAACTCCACCCACACCCCCGCCCCGACCGGCGGCACGGCGTAGTGCCCCATGCCCGGACCGGCCACCGGGAAGCACGGCATCGCCCAGGTCGAGGTGACCTCGCCCAGGACGTCGGGCACCTGGGCCTGGATGCGGCCGATCCCGAGCGGGTCGACGTTGTTCACCACCGTTCCCCGGAACTTGCCGAGGTAGCGGGTCGGTTCGGCCATGCTGGCGGCTCCTGCTGCGGGTCGGTCGGGGCTGGTCGGGGCTGGTCGGGGCTGGGTGGGGCCGGTCGGGCGGCCTTACGGCCTCAGGGCACGACGGCCGGCTGGAGGGCGATCAGGCCCTCGCGCGCCAGCGTGAAGTTCTGGGTGTACGCGCCGCGCTTGAGGTTGTGGGTGACGCTCTTGACGAAGTACAGGCCGTCGTAGGTGAGCCCGGCGCCGCGGACCCCGACCAGCTCGCGCGGCCGCAGGACGTGCCCGTACCGGACGACGTCGAGCTGGCCGGAGCCGGTGACGGCGTCCGCCGACTGCATCGCCTTGGCGATGGTCTCGGCGACGGCCTGGGAGCTGTCCTTCTTGGCGGTGTCGGCGATGACCTTCTTCTTCAGCGCCGGCGCGGGCCGCAGCGCGAGCGGCGGACGCAGGATGCTGACCTCCGGCACCGGCAGGACGGCGGACACCTTGGTCGCCGGGAGCTGGATGCGGGCCTCCGGCTCCTCGCGGGCCGTCCCGTCGAAGGCGAAGGTCAGCTGGTCGACGTTGGACAGCGTGTCCATGTTGACGTTCAGCGCGTGCTGCGGGACGCCGAGCCGGATCTCCGGCCCCCAGTAGCCCCGGCTCGTCCCGGGGGCCGGGCCGGGGTCGAGGTAGAACACGTAGCCGTTGGCCTTCGCCAACTCGTTGACGTACCCGAGGTCGGTGCCCTTCTGGAAGTCGATCCGCCGGGTGGGCATCGGCGTCTGCGGCACCAGCTCGGGGATGACCAGCGGCACGATGCCGTACTGCCCGTACTTGCCGATGATCGCGGCGACCCGGGCCGCCGGGGACATCGCCGGGAACGGCACCCCGGCCTGCTCCTCCAGGTCCATCAGCACCGTCAGGTCCTCGCCGGTGACGGTCAGCGTGGACTGGCCGGGCTGGTTGCTGATGCCGACCTCCTGGCGGATGATCACCCCGTCCATCAGTACGGTCGGGGTGCCGGTGACGGTCACCATCAGGACGACGCGGATCTTCGGGTCGAAGAAGCCGCCCGGCAGCAGCGCGGTGTTGATCAGGCCGTGCTTGGACAGGTCGAAGGCGAGCTGGAACCCGCTGCGCTGGCCGGACGCCACCGTGACCTGCGCCGACAGCAGGGCGTCGGTCACCGGCTGCGGCACCGGCACCGGGATCTGCGGGCCCATCAGCAGGCTGAGGTGGATCGACCCGATCGGCCCGCCCCCGGTGACGGCGCCCATGACGGCCGCGGCGTCAGGCATTGC
The DNA here is from genome assembly GCF_040609095.1 of Kitasatospora sp. NPDC004799. NCBI lineage: Bacteria > Bacillati > Actinomycetota > Actinomycetes > Kitasatosporales > Streptomycetaceae > Kitasatospora > Kitasatospora sp. NPDC004799. Next base: position 5,926 of record NZ_JBEXJK010000186.1, on the reverse strand, counting down.
CCACCCCCGGCACCGCGCCGGGCAGGGCGACGGTGATCCGCCGCCCCGGCGTCGCGGTCAGCTCCCGCGGATCGACCACCGGGTTGGCGTCGGCGATCCGCCACCACTGGTCGGCGCTGCCGAGGTAGCGGTAGGCGAGCAGGTCGAGGCGGTCGCCGGCGCTCACGGTGTGCTCGGCGATCGGCGTCAGGCCGTCGGTGCTCGGCAGCAACCGCCGTCTGAGATACGGCACCTGCCGCCCGTCCGGCGTCGTGTGCAGGGCGACCGGGATGCCGTGGTACCGGCTGGTCAGCGGGTACGGCGAGGGCGCGGGCAGCGCGTCGTCGACGGTCATCGCAGCCCCCCGCCCAGGCCGAGCGCACTCAGCCGGCCGTCGGCCGCGCCGCCGACCAGCCGCTCCTTCTGCGCCAGGTGCGCGAGGTACAGCTCGGCCCCGCGGTGCCCGGTCGGCAGATCGCTGACGGTCAGGACGCGCAGGCCGATCGCGACGGCGGCCCTGATCGGGTTCAGCTCGATGTCGAACGCCTCCTCGGTGATGGTCAGTTCGGTCAGCCGCACCGGCAGGATCCGCTTCCCGCCCCAGGTGAACAGCGTGAGCGGCGCCTCGATCGGCGTGACCTCCAGCGTGCCCAGCGCGGCCAACGCCTGGTTGCTGCGCAGCTGCGAGCTGGCCGGCTGCACCAGCAGTTCCAAGGTGGCCAGCTGCGGATGGATCCCGTTGGGGGACGGAACCTCCAGCTGGTCGGTGGCGTCCAGCTCCGCCGTGAACTTCCAGGTCTCGACGGCGGGCCCCTTCAACCGCAACGCCTCCGTCCGGTCCCCACTCCCGTCCGCCCCCGCCACCTGCGGCGCGAGCGACCGCTCCAGGCTGTCCGGATTGAACTGCAGCACGATCACCCGCTGCGCCGTCCCCCGCAACGGATCGACGATCACCAGCCCGGCCCTGATCGGCTTCGGCGCGTCCGTGTACCCGGTCACGAACCCTCCAGGCCGAATCGATCGAATGCGTCGAGAACGCCCGCCGCGAATTCTTTGACGAATGCGTTGGGATCGCTTTCTGCGAGCTGCCGCACGGCCTTCCGGAAAATCGGCCATTCGGAATACGAGACCGCCCACAGTGCCCCTTCGCGGATCCGGTCGTCGGCGGACCGCAAGGAGCTCGAGATCCGCTCGACCAGGCGCTCGTCCGGCTCGAGCGGTGCACCGAGACCCGCACGGGCCACCGCCACGGCCTCGTCGTCCGTCCCACGCGCCGAATCCAGCTCCGCGATCAGTTCGTCGATCGTGAGGACCTCGGGATGAACCTCGAAGACTGCCACCGCCATACCGGCGGCCTCGGGACCGAGGCGACTCGTCACCATGGCGAAGGAGCTGCGGATCGTGTCCTCCTCGATGTAGGTGACCGTCAGTCCGGGGAGGACCTCCCAGGTGGCCTGCAGGGGAGTATTGCGCTCGGCGTCCGCCGGCCGGTACGCCACCTGCTCCCACGCGGGCCATCGGGCGATCAGCTCCATGACCGGCAGCGAATCCTGCTTCCGGAAGATGTAGCGCCGAGACCGGTGGCCGCCGGGTCGCTTGATCACGTTCATTTCACGAGTCCTTCTTTGGGTTTCCACCAGGGCAGTTCCTGCTGCAGGCGCCGCACGATGCTCTCATATATCTTCCGGCGCGTTGCCTCGACATTCCCCTGAGATTCCTCGAAATCGATTTCTCCGAACGTGGAGACCCATCGTCGTACAAGTTCTATCTCGCGATTGGCCAAGTTGTTCGCGTCCTGCTGCCGCTGAAGCTGCTGGAGGGAGTTGAACTCCGTCGTGCCGTGCTCCTTCCGGTACGTTGCCCGGGCGCTCTTGAGCTGTTCCCGGGCGCTCGCTTCCGCGTCCGGGTCCTCGGCCTTCTTTGCCTTGTAGAGCGCGAGACTGGCTTGATCCACCGGCTTCTTGGCCTGGTTCGCCGCCTTCTCTCGTTCCCGCCAGGCCTGGTTGTCCCGCAAGTCGCCCTGGAGGAACTCGGGAGGCGCCCCTTGGCTCGTCAGTTTATTAATTCTCCGCGCTATCGACGAATCCAGTGCGCCCGGCTTCTTGTCCAGTTGCTTCTTCAATTCGGTGGCCGCACTCGACGACCCCTCCGGAACCATGTTGTGCATGTACACCACTTCTCGGAACAGGCGGTCCCGCTTCTCCTTGTCCGGCTCCTGGGCGACCAGCTTGTAGAAGTCCGAGTGAAGGACGGACAGGACACTGGTGCCGGGGTTCCTCCTGCCCTCGATGTCGTGAGCGAGGAGCCCGAGCAGGGCGACCTCCCCCGGGTCGGCTCCGAAGTCCTCGGCGCGTGAGCTCTGGAACGACGAAAGAGCCCGCGCGGTCTCCAAGGACTTTCCGCTCGCTATGACCCTGTCCACGGAATCGACGTAGCGCCCGCTTTCGCCCGTCGTGCCGTTCTCGTCCATCTTGGTCAGGAAGTGGCTTCCCTGGTCGTTCGCGCGGTTGCTCAGCTTTCGGTGCTCGACCCTTCCGCCGCCGGCTCCCTCGAACTTGACGACATTCTGTTGGAAGGGTCGACCGAAACTCCCGGTCAGGGAGTCGCTCACACCCATCATGTGCTCGTTCGCGCCGATCGTGAGCTCGCCCTCGGCATTAGGTTCGACGGCGCGCCCGGCCTTCACCTGGCTGCGGATGTCCCGCTCGACGTCACGAATGAACGCCAGAACAGGCTCAGGGTCCAGGGCGACCCCGTTCAGCACCAGTTTCTGCGGGTTGATCCTGGCGATGTCGGCGAAGGATCCGGTGCCGCTCGAGGACAGTTCGGTCAGGCGGTACCACACGCGTAGGCCGGCCAGCACCGCCTTGTGCACCCGGTGTCCGACGCCCCGGCCCAGCAGGCGCTGGATCCTCGGCTTGATCCTGGCGACGATGAGGTCGAGGCGGTTCTGCTTCGCCTGGGGGGAGTTCTCGCGGGCGCGGCGGTCCGCGCGTTGCTGCTGGCGCTTCTGGTGCCAGGTGCGGAGGCGGTCGCGTTGCTTGCGGTAGGCGTCCCGGATTCTGTGGGCGCCGTTGGTGAGGGCGCGGCCGAGCTTGCTGTTGAGGAGTTTGCGGCCGAGGGTGCGGGCGGCCGTCCGGACGCGGTTGAGGGCGGCCTTGACGGTCTGGCGGGAGGCGTTGAGGGCACGGCCGACGGGGGAGGTGGGGCGGCGGCGGGGGGTGGAGGGTTTGGGGCGGGGGCGCTCCGCGTGCTGGACGGTGTGCCGGGCGGGGCCCGTCCGCGCGGGGCGCGCAGGGCGGGTGGGGCGGCCGGGGGAGGGGCGCTTGCGCAGCGACTGGGTGGCCCGGCGCAGACTGGCCCGGGCCCTGTTGACCGCCCGTCCGGCCGCCTTGCGGGCGCCCTTGCCGGCCCTGGCCAGGCCCTTGAGGATCCGCTGGGCGATCCCCTTGAGCCTGGTGCCGACCGCCTTCCCCGCTCCCTTGAGCTTGCTGAGCAGGAAGTTGGAGATGAAGTCCAGCAGCGCGACCACGCCCGCCGCGACGGCGTCGGCGAACAGGCAGGCGGCCGAGCCGGACTTGACCGCCTTGAGGAAGGCGACGAACTTCCCGATCGCGGCGACGATCTTGCTGATGGTGTTCCAGGCCGCGACCAGGCCCTGGATGATGGCCATGATCGCGCCCGCGGCCGGCACGATCAGTGAGACCAGCTTCTCGACGACGATCGAGACGATCATCCCGGGCAGCGCGGCGACGATCGACTGCCAGGCCATCCGGCCGATCTGGGCCATCGAGATGCAGCCCTTGACCAGGACGTTGACGATCGTGGAGGTCAGGCCGACGACCGACTCCACCTTCTCGTTGAACCATGTCCGCACCGCGCTCTTGATCGCGCCCCACAGGTAGTGCTGGATGCCGTCGATCGCGGCGGTGCCGAGCTTCTTCAGCCACCCGCCCGGGTCGGGGGCGATGTCGGCGATCAGGGCCGCGAACTCGCCGAAGACCGCGATCGCCTTCTGCACGAAGTCGATCGCGTCCATGACCGCCGTGCGGACCGCCTCGATCGCGGCCTTCAGCCCCGCCTCCAGGGCGTTCAGCAGCGCGTTCAGCCCGGCGGCCAGCGCGTCGAGCAGCTTGTTGACGGCGTTTTTGAGCCGGTCCGCCCACTCGTTGACCTTGGCGACGGCCTTGTCGCGCCACTCCTCGATCTTCCGGCGGAACTTGTCCCGCAGTTCGGGGAAGGCCGCCAGCAGCACGTCGCAGATCTTGATCAGCGCGTCCGCGAGCTTGTTGATCAGGTCGACGGCGAACTTCCGCGCCTGGTCGATCGCCCAGTTCGCGAACGTCCGGAAGCCCTCGATGATGTCGTTGATCAGGCCGCGGAAGAAGTCGAAGACCTTGGTGACCGCCTCGACCAGCGCTTCGAAGGCCGCCTTGACCTTGGACTTGACCCACCCCCACCAGCCCTCGGACTCCTCCTTCTTGCGGTCCTTCTCCTTCTGCGCCTTCTCCTCGGCCTCCTTCCGCTTGTCCTGGATCTTCTGGTTGTCCTGCTGCTGGCGGTCCCGGACGTCCTGGTCGGCCTCGGTGCGCTTCTTTCCGATCCGGCCGGTCTTGTCCCGGTGCTCCGCGTCGGCCTCCTGGTCCGCGCCGGAGACCTTCTGGTCCTGCTCGGCGCGCCACTGCTCGCGCTCGCCCGCGACCTTCTCCGCGGCCTCGCCCCGCTCGCCGGCCTGGGCCTCGGCGTTGTCGGCCACCGCCTGGTCGATCTCGGCCTCGTTCTGCCGGCGCGCCTCGGCCTCGCCCTGCTTCTGTTCGGCCTGGGCGGAGCCCAGTTGACCCTGCCCCTGGCCGACCGCGGCCTGGATCTGCGGGCCGCGCTCCTGCTGGGCCACGACGCCGATGCCCGGCTTGGTGCCGGCCGACTTGCGGGCCCCGCCGCCCCCGCGCTTGCGGCCGCCGCCCGGGACGGAGGCGGTGAGGGTCTCCTTCGGCACGTCCGGGTAGATCCGGTCCTCGCCCATCGGCTTGGCGGCGTCCTCCCGGCCGACGCCGAGGATCCTGGTGGAGCTCGACCTGAGCTTCGCCGCCTGCTGGTCGGTGCGCGCCGGGTCGCTCTCGCCGGTCAGCTCGACCTTCGGCGCGGCGCCGACGGTGGTGTTCAGCGCCGGGTCGGTCGAGGGCACGCCGTCGACCGCGACCTGGGCCTGCTGCACCTCCTGCGCCGAGACCTGGTTGCCCGGGTCGTCGGCGACGTGCGGCGGGGCGACCCGGTCCCCGGGGTTGCGGCCCTCGACCTGCTTCTGCTCGGCCTTCTGCTGCTCGCCGTCCGCGCCCTGCGGACCGACCCGTTCCAGCCGCTCCGTCACCGCCTCGGCGGGCGGCGCCGCCTCGGGGGTGCCGGACTGGGTCTGCGGGGCGCCGGACGGACGTCGGGCGGCCGGCGGGGCGCCCTGCAGCCGGGCGTGCTGCTCGTCGACCGTACGGTCCACCGCGCCGTCCACGCCGTCCAGCGTGACGGCCATCTGGTCGGGCGGCAGGCTCGCGGCGGTGGCGAGCGCGCTCTGCGGGTCCTGGCCGGAGACGTCGGGCGGGGCGGGCTGCTCCTGCTTCTCGGCCGGGGCGCCGCCCGCGCCACCGGCCCCGGCCGCGCAGCCGCCGCCACTGGCACCGTCCGGCTCCGCCTCGGTGGTGGGCTGCTGCGGGCCCGCACAGGCGCCGCCGCCGGACTCCAGGGAGGCGTCCGGGGCGGGTTGGGCGGCGAGCTCGGCCGGTGCGTCGGCCTGCTCGGCCGCCGGGCCGGTGGCGGCCCCGGGGGCGGTGTCGGGGGACGCCGCTTCGGGCCCGGCACCAGCGGACGATGCGGAACATCCACGACGCCAGGGCGCCGGAGGCCCGCAGCATCCCGATCTTGCGGTACAGGATGATCAGGGCCTCCTGCGCCGCGT
>NZ_JBEXJK010000185.1:0-15963 GCF_040609095.1 Kitasatospora sp. NPDC004799 | reverse complement strand
ACCGCCTGGGCCGAACAGTTCCTCGACGAGATCGGCGCCGGCCCCGGGGCCCGGACGGCGCTGGTCGGCGCCGGCGGATCGCCGGTCAGCGCTGGCGGATGGTCGAGAAGCCGCAGGCCGGGGTACAGAGGGTGACGATGCCGCTGTAGCGGTAGGTCGTCCGGCCCCGGGTGACGCTGTGCATGGTGTGCTTCTCCCGCAGGTTGAGCTCCCGGCAGCGCGGGCAGGCGGCGGCGACCGGCTTGCCCCAGGGGCGGTTCGGGTTGAGCTTGGCGACCGAGACGGCCAGCAGCACGGCGGACAGGCCGGCGCCGCCGAAGCCGATCACCCGCCACACGCCGTTGCTGGACTCCCGACGGTCGATCATCTCGTCGTAGGAGTAGGTGCCCCCGCCGCCCCGGCTGGACCATATCCGGCACTCGCTGTGCCGGGTCATGGTCGTGCCGTCGCAGGTCGGCGGGGTGTCCGGGTCCGACTTGCCGACCACCAGCGCCAGGAAGAAGCCCAGGGCGATCAGCAGGCCGAACAGGACCACGGCGACGGTCCGGCTGCGGCCGGTGTGCAGCCGTTTGCGCTCGTTGTACGCCGTGTCGATCACTGCCTGGGCCATGTTTCCCCCGTCGACCGCCACTGCTCTGCTCCCGGTGTCCGTGCCGCCCGCCCGGCTCGTCGCTGCGGGCCGGGCGGTTCCCTCGACGAGGGGCGAGAAGAACCCACCATGATCGGCGGCCGTCCGCACCGGACTTGGGGAGAGCTTGACCTATCGGTGATCCGCCGTTACCGACGCCAGGTAGGCAGCCGCCCGGTCCGGGGCCATGAACCAGTCGTCCAGGTCCGTCGGGTCGTCGAAGCCGTTGGCGAAGCGGTCGGCCACGGCCGGCAGTCGGCCGCCCGCGCCGTACAGCTCGAGGGCGTGCGGGGGCGGCGGGGCGAGCATCGCGTTGGTCCAGGTGGTGGCCGGGCCCGCCACCCGCCAGAAGCGGTCGAAGGCGCCCTGCTGGAAGTCCCGGTCGAAGGGCTTGTCGCCGTGGGCGAGGATCGCCTCCAGGTAGCCGGCGGCGCACTTGGCGGCGTTGTTCGACCCCTGGCCGGTGATCGGGTCGTTGAGGACGACCACGTCCGCGACGCCCAGCACCGCGCCGCCGCCGGGCAGTTCGCCGACCGGGTGGCGGACCACCGGGGTGAAGCGCCCGGCCAGGGTGCCGCCCGCGTCGGTGAGTTCGACGCCGGCGCGGGTGCGGTCGTACTCCCAGGGGACGAAGGTCCGCATCAACTCCAGTGTCACCCGCAGGTGTTCGGCCGGATCGCGCAGCCCGTCGAAGGCGTCCGCCGGGCCGCCGGGCAGGGCCTCCCAGAGCAGGATGTCGCAGGGCCCGGACTCCGCCAGCGCCGGCACCGCGAAGAACTCGCCGACGCCCGGCACCACGTTGCAGCGCACCGCCGGGAAGTCGTGCTCGGGGCGCGGTCCGAGCCCGTGCACGTAACTGGCGGCCAGCGCGCGCTGCGGCCGCTCGTACGGGGAGCGGAGGAGGTCGCGCTCGAACAGCGAGGCCAGTGAGCCCTTCCCGGAGGCGACCAGCACCAGGTCGTACGAGCCGGCCAGGTTCTGCAGGTCGGCGGCCGTCACCTGGCGCAGCTCGACCCGGCCGCCGCGCTCGGCGAACAGCTCCAGCCAGGTGGACATCTTCAGCCGCTGGTCGACGGACTGCGCGTAGGCGTCCAGCCGCCCGACCCAGTCGATCGGCCGCTGCCCCTCCGGGCCGGCGACCGACAGCCCGATGCCCTCGATCCGGGGCGCCCGGTCGGCCCACAGGTCCAGGCCGAGGGCCCGCTCGGTGCGCAGCGCGGAGTCGAACATGCACTGACTGGACGTCACCCGCCCGCCGCGCACCTCCTCCGGGCCGCGGTCGGTCAGCACCGTCACGTCGTAGCCGTGGGCCTGCAGTCCCAGGGCCAGTTGGAGTCCCGCCTGCCCGGCGCCGACGATCAGAATTCCGCGCATCGCCCCTGCTCTCCTGGTGGTACGTCCCGGACGGCGGACCGGTACGGGCCGGCCGCCACCGGTCTGCTTACCAGTCGGCGCCGCGCCCGTCCACGGGGTCCGTACCGTCGCCGCGGCCGCAGCCCGGCGCCCCAGCGCGGCCGGGCGGCGGGCGCCTCACCCCGTGACCAGCTGCCGCCCGCTGATCTCCACCGGGCGGATCCGCACCCAGCACGACCGCTCCCCGCCCGCCCAGGGGGCCGCGCCGGGCAGCCCGGCCAGGCGCTCCAGCTCACCCGGGTCGTCCACGTAGTGCGCCGGGCCGAGGGCGAGCACGCTCCAGCCGCGCCCGAGGTACTCGTCGATGTGGTCGACCTGGAAGGAGACCGCGGCCCCCTCCTCCGGGGCGGCGGCGTCGTGCTCGCCGGTGCGGTAGGCGAAGGAGTGCTCGTCCACCACGTAGTTGACCGGCAGCACCACCGGCCCCGGCTCGACCGGCAGGGCGATCCGGCCGATGCCGTGGCCGCCGACCAGCTGCCAGCAGTCCTGCTCGGTGAGGTCGAGCAGCCGGGGGCGCGGGCCCGGGCCGCCCTGGCCGGGCGGGGCGTCGGCGCGGCCCTCCAGCAGCTCGTCGCGGGTGTTGTCGAGGGCGGCGGCGATCCGGACGAAGCCCGCCGGGTCGAACGCGGGCCCGGCGTCCAGCAGGCACCGCAGGTAGCGGGGGGCCATCGCGGCCCGGTTGGCCAGCGCCTCCTCGCTGAGGCCCAGTTGCTCGCGCCGTTCGGCGATCCGGCGGGCCACGGCGGCGGGGTCGGGGATGTCGTGCACGGTGGTGACTCCTCGGCTTGCCGGTGGCCGTCGGGCCGCGTCCGGGCGATGACCAGGGCGGACCCATCCAAGCGCCCGGCCCGCGGCAAGTCGAGCAGCGGCAGGGCCCGTGCGTGTCGGTACGACCGGCGGGAGCCCCGGCCCGCGTCCCCGCCCGCCACTGCGCCGGAAGGCTCAGCCCCGCAGGCCCGCCCGGCGCCGCCGCGTGACGATCGGCTGGACAGCACCCGTGCGCCGGTCGCCGGGAGAAGGGCGCGCCATGAACCTGAACCGACGACGCTTCCTCGCGACCCTCGGCGCCGCCGCCACGGCGGTGGCCGCTGGCGGTGCCCCCGCCCGGGCGCTCACGGCCTTCCCGGCCCGCGACCGCGGCTGGTCCGCCGCACCGCCCGACTGGCAGGCGCTGCGCAACCGCCTGGGCACCCGGCTGGTGCTCCCGGCCGATCCCGGCTACGACACCGCCCGGCTCGGGTTCAACACGCTGAACGACGGACAGCTCCCGGCCGCGGTGGCGCGGTGCGCGTCCGCCGACGACGTGCGGGCCTGCCTGGACGTGGCGCGCGGGCACGGGATCCCGATCGCGGCCCGCTGCGGCGGCCACAGCTACCTGGGGTACAGCATCCCCGACCGGGGCCTGGTGATCGACCTGCGCCTGATGGCCGACGTCCGGGTGCTCCCCGACGGGACCGCCGAGGTCGGTGCCGGGGCCCGCCTGATCGAGGTGTACGCGGCGCTCGCCGGGGCGGGCCGGCTGCTCCCGGCCGGCAGCTGCCCGACCGTCGGGGTCAGCGGCCTGACCCTGGGCGGCGGCCAGGGCGTGCTGACCCGCAAGTACGGCCTCACCTGCGACCGGCTGGCCACGGCCGAGGTGGTGACCGCCGACTCGCGCCTGCTCACCGCCTCGCCCGCCGCGGAGCCCGACCTGTACTGGGCGCTGCGCGGCGGCGGCGGGGGCAACTTCGGCATCGTCACCCGGTTCGGCTTCGCCACCGCCCCCGCGCCCGGTCTGACCGTCTTCGTGCTCGCCTTCCCGGCCGGCTCGGTGCCGGAGGTGCTCGGGGCCTGGCAGCCGTGGGTGTCCGGGGCCCCGTACGAGCTCTGGGCCAGCTGCCAGATCCACGGCGGCACGCCGCCCAGCTGCCGGATCGTCGGCTGCTACGTGGGCGACCCGAGCGCGGCCAACCCGCTGCTCGACCGTCTGGTGACGGCGGCCGGCACCGTGCCCAGCTCGCGCAGCGTCTCCGCCAAGGACTACCTCGGCGCCATGAAGTTCATGGCGGGCTGCTCGACCGTCACCGTCCCCGAGTGCCACCCCACCTGGGAGGGCGGAAAGTTGACCCGGACCGGCTTCGTCGCGGTCTCCCGGATGCTGGGGCCGACGCCGCTCGACCCGGCGCGGGTCACGGCGCTGATGGCCGGCCGCACCGGCGTCGACCTGCTGCTCGACTCCCTGGGCGGCGCGGTCGGCGAGCTCGCCCCCGGTGACACCGCCTTCCCGCACCGCGACTCGCTCGCCGCCGCCCAGGTCTACGCCACCGCCACGCCGCTCAGCGAGGACCGGGTCCGGACCACCGTGAACACGATCCGCGACGGCCTGGCCGGGCTCGGCGCGCGCGGCGCGTACGTCAACTACATCGACGGCACGCTGCCCGACTGGGGCCGCGCCTACTACGGCGCCAACCTGCCCCGGCTGAAGGACGTGGCGCGCCGCTACGACCCGGACGGGGTCTTCGCCTTCCCCCAGTCCGTCACGGCCGCCCCGGCCCGCCGGTCCCGTTAGGACCTGCCGTCAGGCCGTCCCGGCGGCGGTCCCGCCGGGCCGGGGCGAGGGCGGCGAGCACCGCCGCCGCGGTGAGCACGAACGCCCACGGGTAGCCCGTCCCGCCCGCGACCGCCCCGAAGGCGACCGCGCCGACGCCCATCGCGCCGTCGTAGGCGACGTTCCACAGCGCCGTCACCGTGCCGTACCCGGCGGGCGTCACCCGCGCGTACATCAGCGCCAGCGTCGCGTTCTGCGCGACGCCGAAGCCCGCGCCGAACACCGCGGCCCCGGCCACCACCGCGACCGCGCTGCCGGTGGCCGCCAGCAGCAGCACCCCGACCGCCGAGACCAGCAGGGCGGGCACCACCAGCCCGGCCGAGCCCCGCCGGTCCCCGTACCGCCCGGCCAGCCAGCGGGTCAGCGTCGCGGCCCCGGGCTGGACCAGCAGCGCCACCGCGACGACGGTCCCCGACGGCACCGCGAGCGGCAGGAAGGTGACCAGGACCCCGGCCGCCAGCGCCGTCGCACCGAACACCGCGGCCGGCCGCAGCAGCGCGCCGCTGCGCAGCCCCTCCCGCACGCCCACCGCCGGCCCGGTGGCCCGGGTGCGGTCCGGCAGCGCCGGGACGGAGGCCACGGCGGCCAGCGGCGCCGCCGCCCCGATCGCGAACACCCAGCCCCAGCCGAGGTGCTGGCCCAGCCAGACGCCGAACGGCAGGCCGACCAGGGCGGGCAGCCCGGAGACCAGGCCGACCAGCGCGAGCCCCTCCGCCCGCCGCTCGGCCGGGATCAGCGCGGCGGTCAGCGCGCCGCCCGCCACCAGCGCGACGGCGAAGCCGAGCCCGCGCAGCAGGCAGACCGCCACCACGGCCGCCAGGCCACCGGTCCAGGCCAGCACCAGTGTGGGCGCGCCGAGCAGCACCAACCCCGCCGCCAGTACGGGGCGGTAGCCGAAGCGGGAGGTCAGCGAAGGGGTGGCCAGCTCGCCGATCACAGTGGCGAGCATCAGCGCGCCGGTGGCCGCTCCGGCCGCGTGCCCGCCCCCGCCGGACTCCCGGGCGTACAGCGGCACGGCGGAGAGCAGCAGGTTGAAGCCGACGGAGGTGCCGAGCAGGGAGACGAAGCGCAGCAGCAGCGCCCGCGTCACCAGCGGCGGCCGGGCGCAGCCGGAGCCCGCCGCGGTGTCGGTCGTGGTGGTCACCCGGCGACGCTACCGGCCCGGACGGCCGGAGGGTAGGGGCCGTCGCGACCGGGCCGAGCCATAGGCCGGCCCTATGACGTCATAGATCACCACCACCTACGTCCCAGGTCATCCGTAGGGTTTGCTACAAAGGTTGAGACCACATTTGCACCGCGCCGACCGGAGGACCACTCGTCATGCCCCGCCCGATCCGAGTCGCGATCGTCGGAGCCGGCCCCGCCGGCATCTACGCCGCGGATGCCCTGCTGAAGTCCGACGCCGCCCAGGACCCCGGTGTCTCGATCGACCTGTTCGAGCGGATGCCCGCCCCGTTCGGCCTGATCCGGTACGGGGTCGCGCCCGACCACCCGCGGATCAAGGGCATCGTCACGGCCCTGCACCAGGTGCTCGACAAGCCCCAGGTCCGGCTGTTCGGCAACGTCGACTACCCGAACGACCTCGCCCTGGACGACCTGCACCGGTTCTACGACGCCGTGGTCTTCTCCACCGGCGCGATGGCCGACCGCGCCCTGGACATACCCGGCATCCACCTCGACGGCTCCTACGGCGCGGCCGACTTCGTCTCCTGGTACGACGGCCACCCGGACGTGCCCCGCACCTGGCCGCTGGAGGCCGAGAAGGTCGCCGTCCTGGGCGTCGGCAACGTCGCCCTGGACGTCGCCCGGATCCTCGCCAAGACCGCCGACGAGCTGCTGCCCACCGAGATCCCGCCGAACGTCCACGAGGGCCTGCAGCGCAACCGGGCCGTCGAGGTGCACGTCTTCGGCCGCCGCGGCCCGGCCCAGGCCAAGTTCAGCCCGATGGAGCTGCGCGAGCTGGACCACTCCCCCACCATCGAGGTGATCGTCGCCCCCGAGGACATCGAGTACGACGAGGGCTCGATCGCCGAGCGCCGCGCGGTCAAGCACGTCGACCTGGTGGCCTCGACGCTGGAGAACTGGGCGATCCGCGACGTCGGCGACCGCCCGCACCGGGTGTACCTGCACTTCTTCGAGTCTCCGGTGGAGGTGCTCGGCGAGGACGGCCGGGTGGTCGGCCTGCGCACCGAGCGCACCGAGCTGGACGGCACCGGCAACGTGCGCGGCACCGGGCGGTTCACCGACTGGGACGTGCAGTCGGTCTACCGCGCGGTCGGCTACTACTCCGACGAGCTGCCCAAGCTGCCCTTCGACCCGGCCTCGGGCACCGTCCCGCACCAGGCCGGGCGGGTGCTGGACGGCGACGGCTCGCACCGCACCGCCACGTACGTCACCGGCTGGATCAAGCGCGGCCCGGTCGGCCTGATCGGCCACACCAAGGGCGACGCCAACGAGACCGTCGCCTGCCTGCTGGACGACCACGCCGCCGACCGCCTGCCCGGCGCCGTCGAGCCGGACCCGGCGGCCGTCGAGGCGCACCTGCGCGCGCAGGGCGTCCGCTTCACCACCTGGGCGGGCTGGCAGCTGCTGGACGCCCACGAGCGCGCGCTCGGCGAGGCCGAGCAGCGCGAGCGGGTCAAGGTCGTCGAGCGCGAGGACATGCTCCGCCACAGCGGCGCCTGAGCACCGCCGGCCGAATCCCGCGGGAACGCCCTCCGGAACACTCCCGCGGGATTCGCGGCCGGCGGCCGCACCGGGAGATCCGCGGGCGGCCGCCCGACCCTCCGTCAGGGGCGGACGATCGGCAGCAGCAACTCGTCCACGATCTCCGCCGGATCGAGCTGCACCGCGTCCCCACCGCACATCTTGATCCGGTACAGCATCAGCGCCGGCACCAGGTCGGTGACCAGCGGGGTGACCGCCCCGGGGCGGACCTCGCCGCGCAGGGTGCCGCGGTCCAGCACCTCGGCGATCAGCGCCGTCGTCGGCTCGACCACCCGTTCCAGCACGATCTCCACGAAGGCGTGCGCCCGCTGGTGGTCCAGCTCGCTCATGATGGCGCGGACGGCCGCGCCCAGCTCGCTGAACATCGCGGCGCGCAGCCTGGTGACCACCTCCAGCAGGTCCCCGCGCAGGCTGCCGGTGTCGGGGGCCGGGCCGGACGGCGGCAGGCTGGCCCGCAGCGCGTCCTTGACCAGCTCCTCCTTGGAGGACCAGCGGCGGTAGAGCGCGGCCTTGCCGGTCTGCGCGGCGGCGGCCACCCCCTCCATGGTCAGCCGGGCGTAGCCGTCGGTGGTGAGCTGCTGGAGGACCGCCTCGTAGATGGCGCTCTCCAGCGCCTCGCCGCGCCGCCGCAGCGGGGCGCCCGTCACCGTCCCGTGCCCGGTATCCGTCTCAGCGGTCATGGTCGCGCACCTTCTTCTGTCGCCCTTCCCCGGTCCCGTCGCCTCCCGTCCGCGCCGACGGAACTCCGGGAGGTCCCGGGCCGGCCGCACGCAGGGGGAAGCGATCTCCCTATCACGATGTCCTTGAGCCCGGGCAGAGCCGGGACCCACTGTCGATGTTAGTGAACGAACCCGTTCCCGCCGTCTTCCGGGTTGCGCCGTGCGGTGGCCCCTGCCGCACCGCGGGACCGGGGCAGGACCGGGACCGGGACGGGACCGTCGCCCCATGCGGCTGGGGCACCACTGGGGGTGGCATGGAGGGGCAGGTCGCAGCGGAGCCGCCTGCGGAACCCCTGGAGGACCTCATGACCGACAGATCGGCCAGTACGGCCCTGATGGCCGCCGGTGCCGCCGCGGTCCTCGCCGCCGTGACCCTCGCCGCCAAGGTGCGCCGGAGCCCGGGACCGGGCGTCGAGGGCGACTCGGGAACGGACGAGCAGCAGAGCCTGAGCACCGCCCTCGCCCAGCCCCTGATCCGGCACTGCACGCCCCCCAACTGCCACTGACCCCCCGCTGATCCCGGAACCACCGATACGCCCCCGGCCGCCGCCCGGCGCGCCCGGGGGCCCTTCCCGTGCGAGGACGCCATGGACCCGGCATGAGGACCGCCGGCGATGAGGACCGTCAGCCGCTCGCGGGCCGCCGCGGGAGCACCGCGTGCACCCGGGTACCGCGCCGCAGGGCGTCCACGGTGCAGCTGCCGCCGACCTCCGCGGCCCGCTCCGACATCGACCGCAGCCCCACCCCCGGATGCACCGGCAGGCCGTGACCCGGCCCCTGCCCGTCGTCCTCGACGTCGAGCTCCAGGTGCCCGTCGGTCACCTCGACGGACACCGTGGCGCTTCTCGCCCGGGCGTGCCGCAGCACGTTGTTGAGCGCCTCCGCGGTGATCCGGTAGACCGCGACCTCGACGGCGGCGGGCAGCGGTGGAAGCGGGTCGGGGTCCAGCCGGGTGGTGACGGTGAGGTCCGGGCCGCTGAAGGTCTCGGCGAGCCGGCTCAGCGCCAGCGACAGCCCGTAGTCGCCCAGGGCCGTCGGCCCGAGCCGGTCGGTGATCCGCCGGACCTCGGTGACCGCCGAGGCGAGGTCGTCCGCGACCCGGTCCAGCACGACGGCGTAGCGCTCCGGGTCGTCCACCGCGGCCGCGCCCTGGAGGCGCAGCCGCAGTCCGGCCAGCATCGGGCCGAGCCCGTCGTGGATGTCCCGGCGCAGTTGGCGGCGCTCCTCCTCCCGGGCCCCGACGATCCGCTCGCGGCTGGCCCGCAGGTCCTCCATCAGCTGGAGCGAGGCGACGGCGGGCGCGGCCTGGTCGGCGAGCGAGCGCAGGATGTCGCGGTCGCTGTCGTCCAGCACCCGCTGGCCCTCGCGCGGGGCGGCGGTGAGCCGTCCGATCCGCTCCCCGTGGTGGACCAGCGGGAAGGACTCGCCGCTGCCGGAGAGCTCCCCGACGGCGGCCAGCGAGCGTTCGCCGCTCCGCGTGGAGACGGTCAACTCGACGCCGGGGAGGAGGAGTTCGTCACTGACGGTGCGGCACAGCACGGTCGGCACCTCCTGCGGGTCGACCGTCTCGCGGACCCGTCCGGCCAGGCTGCGCAGCACCTGGTACGGCTGGGCGCGCGACCCGTAGTACCAGCGGTCGACGAGGCCGGAGGCCAGCCGGACGCCCCGGGGCAGGCCGATCGCGAGCAGGAACAGGGCGGCGACCACCAGCAGCGCGCCGAGCCCGCGGCCGGGCACGAGCATGGTGGCCAGCAGTCGCGAGGCCGCCACGAACGCCGCGACCAGCGTCGCGGCCACCAGCAGTCCGACCAGCACCCGGCGGGCGGCGCGGTCGAGCCGCCACGACCTGTTCCGGACCACCACGACGGCCAGGGTGAGCGGCCACAGCCCCGAGGTGACCAGGAACGCGACGTAGGCGGCCACGCCCTGGTCGAAGTAGTAGCCGAGTTCGGCTCCGCCCCACAGCAGGTAGACGGCGAGGCCGACCAGGACGTTCTGCCTGCGCCGCCCGGACACCCCGCGGATACGGGCCAGCGGGACGAGCACCACCAGGACGGTCAGCACGACGTACACGATCAGCTGGGTGTGGAGCATCCGGTCGTTGAAGTCCTGCAGCCACGTCGCGACGCCGCTGCCGGCGAACGGGTTCGGCTGGCCGAACACCGTGGGCTCCTGGACGTAGAAACTGGCCGGAGGCAGCCGCCACAGGGCCACGGCGCCGATCGCCGGCCACCACCGCCGGCTCGGCAGGGTGCCGGACGGCAGCCAGAGCGGCAGCGCGTGCCACAGGGCTCCGTTGACGGTGTCGCACAGCGAGGACAGGACCACCACCAACCCGACGACGGGAGGGCTGACCCGCTCGCCCCAGAGCGGCGCCTGGGCGGCGAGCGGGACGATCAGCGTCGCCCCGTACGCGAGCAGCACCCAGCCGAGCTGGTTCCCGGGCCGGTGGGCGTGCAGCAGCACCCCGCCGACGGCGGCCGCGAGGCCGTAGCCGAGCACGGCCAGGCTGTGGAGCGACACCGAGACCCCGGGGGCCGAGAGGTGGCTCAGCACGTACCCCGCCCACAGACCGCCGGCCACCAGGCAGACGAGCGCGACCAGCCCGGCCGCGGCCAGTTGCCGCTCCGCCGGGCCGGACCGTGGCCGCCACCAGGCTCGCCGGACGCTCTCCACCGTCATGTCCGCCATGTCCGCCCTCTCCACGCCGGGCCCCTCCAGACTCCTGAAGTCTCCGCCGCCCGTTGTCCCGGGTGCATGAGGCAGCAGCCCCGCCGTCCGCCCCCGGCAGCCGGATTCCACCGGCGGCCCGGCCGCACCGCGCCGCCGTCCGCGCCGGGAGGCGGCGGGCCCGGCGCGCGCCGATACTGGGGCCGCCCGGCTTCCCGGGCACGCCGCGCGGATGAGCGGATGAGGAGCAGACCATGACCGAACCCGTCGTCGTCGGATACGACGGCTCGCCCGAGAGCCTCGCCGCCACCGAGTGGGCCGCCCGCGAGGCGCGGCGCCGCGGCTGCCCGCTGGACGTCCTGCAGGCCTGGCCGCGGGCGTCCCAGGAGGCGGCCGGCAGCGAGCAGACCTACCGGCACGCGATGGACCGACTGGCCGTCCGGGCCGATGAGTTGCGCGCACCGGCCGGGGCCGGACCGGTCACCTCCGCGATCGTCCCGACCGATCCGGCCGAGGCGCTGGAGGCGGCCGGGGAGTCGGCCGCCCTGCTCGTCCTGGGCTCGCGCGGCCTGGGCGCCGTCCGCGGGTTCCTGGTCGGCTCGGTGAGCCAGGAGGTGCTGCGCCGGGCGAGCTGCCCAGTGGTGCTGGTCCGGGCGGAGGCGGTCGAGGCCGAGGGCCCGGTGCTGGTGGGCCTGGACCTCACCCATCCGATGGACGACGTGCTGGCCTTCGCCTTCGACGCGGCCGCCCGGCGCCGGGCCCCGCTGCGGGTGGTGCACGTCTGGTCGCCGCCGGTCGCCAGCGAGTACATGGCGCTGCAGGCCGTCGGCGGGCTGAAGGGCGAGCTCTCCGCCGTCGAGCGGACCCGCTTCGCCGAGCAGCTGGACCCGTGGCGGGAGCGCCACCCCGAGGTGTCGGTGACCGCCGACCTGATCCAGGGCAGCCGCTCGGCCGCCCTGGTGGACGCGGCGGCCGGGGCCCGACTGCTCGTCGTCGGCCGCCGCGTCCGGCGCACCCTGCTCGGCGCCCACCTGGGCCCGGTCGCGCACGCCGCGATCCACCACGTGCGCTGCCCGGTCGCCCTCGTCCGGCACGCCTGACCGGCCCGGGCCGGCCCGCGGGGCGGGGGTGCCGGGGCGTCAGCGGATCGCGGCCTCGATCTGGGCGAGGTGGGCGGCCAGGATCTCCTCGAAGGCCGCCCGGCGGTCCACCCCGAGCGGGCGGATCTCGCGGGCGAAGTGGGCCAGGGCCGGGAAGCGTTCGGGGTCGGCGCCGAGCACCCCGACCCGGAAGTGCTCCATGCCCTGGTCGTACTCCTCGGCGGTGAGGCCGCCGATCCCGGCCTCGCCGGCGATCAGGGCGGAGAGCAGGACGACGATCCGGTGGTAGCGCGCCGGGATCTGCTCCTCGGGCAGGCCGGACGCCCGCAGGGCCTGCAGCACCTCCTCCATGGCCAGCCGGGAGCCGGCGCCGCCCGAGGCGTAGCGCCCCCAGACCGCGGCCAGCTGGGGCTGCTGCCCGAAGGCCTCCCGCAGGCGCAGCGCCAGGGCGGTGATGCGCTGCTTCCAGTCCCCCTCCGGCCGGTGGTCGGCGAGGGCGGCCAGCAGGATGCGGTCGGCGACCGCCCGCATCAGCTCGGTCTTGTTGCGGAAGTGCCGGTAGAGGCTGGAGGAGTCCGTCCCGAGCGCGGCGGCGAGCTTGCGCACGCTGAAGGACTCGGCGTCGCCCGTGCGCAGCAGCTCCGTCGCCGTGTCCAGGATCTCCTCGGTCGACCATCGCCTGCGGCCTGCCATGCCACCCCTTTCGTCGGGGCCCAGTCTAAGCCATTGCGCACAGGACTGCACGCGGCATTGCACTCGCCATTGCACGCGGTGCGTGCATAATGAGGACGCGAGCCCGTTCCACCCCGCACGACCACCGATGACGCGCCCGGCCGCCGGCCGGGGAGGGGAGCAGACATGAGCGACGCCACGACCGACACGACCGGCACGGACACCACGACCGGCACGGACGCCACGGGTGCCACCCCCGCCGCGCGGCCGCCGCAGCCGGACTTCTCGGCGATCACCGCCGAGGAGCTGACCGCCTACCGCGAGGCGGAGAACCGCTTCCGGGCCTCCGCCGCGGCCCGGGCGATGACCGGGGAGCCCGCCCCCGGTGCCGTGATCCGCTGGGAGCGGGTGGCGCTGCCCGGCCGGGACCTGCCGGTCCGGGTGCACCGGCCGTCGCACCCGGACGGCCGGCCGGGAGCCGGCGCCGCGCGGCCGCTCGTCCTGCACGTCCACGGCGGCGCCTTCGTCGGCACGGCCGTGCAGAGCGACTGGATCAACAGCCACGTCGCCGCCGAGCTGGACGCGGTCGTGGTCTCGGTCGAGCACCGCCTGCTCCACCACACGACCCCGCTGGCGGCGGCCGTCGACGACGGCTGGGACACCCTCCGGCACGTGCTGCGGCACGCCGGGGAGTGGGGCGTCGACCCCGGGCGCACGGCCGTCCTCGGCGAGAGCTGCGGCGGGCTGATCGGCGCCCTGGCCGCGATCCGGGCCCGGGAGGCCGGCCTGCCGATCGCCGCACAGGTGCTGGTCAACCCCGCCGTGGACGTGACCGCGTCGATGTTCGACCACCCCTCGATGGCCGAGTACGGGCCGGCCACCGGCGCCCTGCCGACGCTGGAGCTGTTCCGCCGGCTCGCCGCCGTGTCGGGCGTGGACGCCCGCGCGCTCTCCCCGCTGTCCGCCGACGACCTGGCCGGGCTGGCCCCGGCGCTCGTGGTGGTGCCGACCCACGACGCGCTGGCCGACCACGGCCGCCGCTACGCCGAGCGGCTGCGGGCGGCCGGCGTCGCCGTCCGGCTGACCGAGTACCCGGGCGCGCCGCACGCGTTCCTCAGCATGCCGGGCCTGGTGCCGCAGGCCGCGGCCGCCCGGACCGAGATCATCGGCTTCCTCGGTTCGGCCCTCGGCGCGGGCACCGCAGGGGTTACGGTCCGATAGGGGCCGCGGCGGGCCGCACGGGCGACTCCGCCCGGCCGTCCCGGGGACCGGCAGAGACGACGGAGGCAGTCAGCGTGAAGCGCATCGGCATCATCGGAGTGGGCGAGATCGGCCGGGCGCTGGTCATGGGGCTGCGCCACGGGGAGGAGGACGGGCCGGAGGTCCTGCTCTCCCCGCGCGGCGCCCGGACCGCCGCCGAGCTGGCCGAGCGGTACCAGGGCGTGCGGGTGTGCGCCGACAACCAGGAGGTGGTGGACGGCTCCGAGCTGGTCGTCGTCGCGCTGCGCCGCCAGGACTGGCGCACGGCCCTGACCGGGCTGGCGGTGCCCGACGACCGGATCGTGGTCAACGTGATCCCCGGCGTCGGCACCGGGGAGCTGCGCCGGGTGCTGGCCACGGAGGCGCCGGTGGTCCACGCCATCCCGCTGCCGCCCGTCCGCGAGCGCCGCTCGGTCACCGCCGTCCACCCCTCGCACCCCGAGGTGGACGCGCTCTTCGAGCGGCTGGGCGGGGTGCTGCCGGTCGCGGACGAGGCGGCGCTCGACGTGCTGTCCGCGCTGACCTCGACGCTCACCACCCACTACGCGTTCCTCGGCACGCTCGTCGACTGGGCCGCCGGCCAGGGCGTCCCCGCCGAGGACGCCGACCGGTTCGTGCGCGGCGTCTTCCAGGGCGTCGGCCGCTCGCTGGGCGACGGGACCCGCTCGCTGGAGCGGCTCGCGGCCGACCACGAGACGCCGGGCGGGAGCAACGAGCGCATCCGCACCACCTGGTACGACCGGGCCAACTCCCAGGCCCTGCGCACCGCCCTCGACGGGCTCGTCACCGACCTCCACGCCGGCCACCGGTAGGTCGCGGGGCCCCGGAGCCGTCGGCCCTCCCGGGGGCCGGCGGCTCCGGGCTCGCCGGGCGGCGCCGTATCACGTCCGGCTGACGACCGTTAGCATGACGGGTATGACGCCGTTCATCGGCGTCGGTTCGCACAGATTCCACAGTGGTTTCGAGGAGTTGACGATGAGTCGCGCTTTCCCTCTGTTCCGGACGACCGATCCCGTCCCCGAGGAGGAGCGACGCACCATCCTCGCCGCACCGGGGTTCGGCAAGTTCTTCACCGACCACATGGCCACGGCCACCTGGACGCCCGCCGAGGGCTGGCACGACCGCAAGGTCGCCGCGCTGGCGCCGTACTCGCTGCACCCGAGCGCCGCCGTGCTGCACTACGCCCAGGAGATCTTCGAGGGCCTGAAGGCCTACCGCCACGCCGACGGCAGCGTCTGGCTGTTCCGCCCGGAGTTCAACGCCCGCCGCTTCGCCCGCTCCGCCCAGCGGCTCGCCCTGCCGGAGCTGCCGGAGGAGGACTTCCTCGCCAGCATCGAGGAGCTGGTCCGCGCCGACGAGGCGTGGGTGCCGGGCTCGGGTGACGAGAAGAGCCTCTACCTGCGGCCGTTCATGTTCGCCGTGGAGGCCTTCCTCGGCGTGCGGCCCGCCGAGGAGATCGCCTACTCGGTGATCGCCAGCCCGGCCGGCCCGTACTTCGCCGGCGGCGTCAAGGGCATCACGCTCTGGGTCAGCAGCAACTACACCCGCGCCGGGCGGGGCGGCACCGGCGCCGCCAAGTGCGGCGGCAACTACGCCTCCAGCCTGGCCGCGCAGCTGGAGTCCCGCGAGCACGGCTGCGACCAGGTGCTGTTCCTGGACGACACCGGCGGCGAGGGCGACCTGGAGGAGTCCGGCACGATGAACCTGTGCCTGGTCACCTCGGCCGGCGAGCTGGTCACCCCCGCGCTCGGGAACATCCTCGACGGGGTGACGCGGGACTCGATCCTGGCCCTGGCGGGCGAGTTCGGGCTGACCAGGGTGGAGCGCTCGGTCACCCTCGCCGAGCTGCGGGCCGGCGCCGCCAACGGCACGGTCACCGAGGTGTTCGCCGCCGGGACGGCCGCGGTGATCACCCCGATCGTCGGATTCAAGGGCGAGGGCTACGAGTTCACCATCGGCAGCGGCACGCCCGGCAAGCAGACCCTCGCGCTGCGCGAGCACATGCTGGACATCCAGTACGGGCGCACCGAGGACGTGCACGGCTGGATGCGCCGGGTGGTCTGACCCGCCTCGGCGGGCTCGGCGGGGGGGCCCCCCCCGGGCCCCCCCCCCGGCCCCCGGCGGGGCCGGGCCCCTCGGCCGTACCGTGGAGGGGTGCAGGCAAGGCGGCGGCGTCGCTACTACTTC
>NZ_JBEXJK010000184.1:0-15997 GCF_040609095.1 Kitasatospora sp. NPDC004799 | reverse complement strand
GCCAGGTCCGGCTCGACCCGCTCGCCCTGGGCCGCGATCCGGCCCCAGCTGCCCAGCGACCGGACCCGCGCGGCGGCGTCCGCCAGCCGCTCCTCGGCGAGCCGGCCGGAGCGCACGCCCGCCACGATGGCGTCGCGCAGCATCAGCACGGTCTCCTCGTCGGCGAGCCCGCCGCCGACGCAGATCGCGTCCGCGCCGGCCGCCAGGGCCAGCACGGTGCCCTCGCCCATGCCGAAGGTGTCGGCGATGGCGCCCATCTCGATCGCGTCGCTGACGATCAGGCCCTGGTAGCCGAGGCCGCCGTCGGCCGGGGCGGCGCGCAGCAGGTCGCGCAGCACGGCCGGGCTCAGGGTGGCGGGCAGCTTCGGGTCCAGCGCCGGGATCATGATGTGGGCGGTCATCACGGCCTTGGTGCCGGCCGCGATCGCCGCCTGGAACGGGATCAGGTCGCGGGCCCGCAGCACGTCCAGGTCGACGTCGATGACCGGCAGGCCGTGGTGCGAGTCCACCGCGGTGTCGCCGTGGCCGGGGAAGTGCTTGGAGCAGGCGGCCACGCCGGCCGACTGCAGGCCCTCCACCCAGGCGCCGGTGTGCCGGGCGCACAGCTCGGGGTCGGCGCCGAAGGAGCGGACCCCGATGACCGGGTTGCGCGGGTTGGAGTTGACGTCCGCGGTGGGCGCCCAGTTGTAGTTGACGCCGGCCGCGGCCAGCGCCCGGCCGAGCTCGCGGGCGACGTCCCGGGTCAGCGCCGGGTCGTCGATCGCGCCGAGCGCGAGGTTGCCGGGCCAGGACGAGCCGGAGCCCGCCTCCAGCCGGGTGACGTCACCGCTCTCCTCGTCGATGGCGATCAGCAGGTCGGGGTTCTCGGCGCGCAGCGCCCGGGTGAGCGCGGACAGCTGGTCGAGGTCGACCACGTTGCGGTCGAACAGCGCGACCGAGCCGAGGCCCGCGGCCAGGTGGCGGCGCAGCCACTCCGGCGGCTCGGTGCCGACGAACCCGGGCTGGAGGACGGTCAGGGCGTCGCGGTGCAGCTGGTCGCTGTCCGCGACGGTGGGTACGAGGATGCTCACGTGGACTCAGCCCTTCACGGCGCCGTCGGTCATGCCGCTGACCGCCTTGCGCTGCAGGAAGATGAACAGGATCAGGATCGGCACGGCGAAGAGCGTGGACGCGGCCATCGTCGCGCCCCAGTCGGTGCCGAACGCGGTCTGGAACGAGGAGAGCCAGAGCGGGAGCGTCTGCGCCATCTCCTTCTTGTTCAGCATGTTGACCAGCGGGAACTCGTTCCACGCGGTGATGAAGCCGAACAGCGAGGTCGACATCAGACCGGGGGCGAGCAGCGGGAAGATCACCTTCACGAAGGCCTGGGTGCGGGTGCAGCCGTCCACCATGGCCGACTCCTCCAGCTCCTTGGGCACGGCGGCGATGAAGCCGCGCAGCGTCCAGATCGTGAAGGGCAGCACCATCATCAGGTAGAAGGCGGTCAGGGGCACCAGGCTGTTGAGCATGTCGTTGTCGCGGACGATCAGGTAGGCCGCGATGACCATGACCTCCCAGGGCGCCATCTGGGCGGCCATCACCACCAGGACGAAGCTCTTGCGGCCGCGGAAGCGCATCCGGGCGATCGCGAAGGCGGCCAGGGTGGCGATCACCAGCGAGCCGAGCACCGCGCCGACGGTGACGATCAGGCTGTTGGTGACGTACGTCCAGAAGTGCGGGACGTTGACGGCCCGGTCGAAGTGCTCGAAGGTGCCGTCCAGCGGCAGGAAGACGGGGTCCCGGCTGACGATGTCCTTGTTCTGCTTGAACGCCGTCGAGAACATCCAGTAGACGGGGAAGATGAAGAAGACGAAGAGGACGACCGCGATCAGGTTCGGCCAGGTGCGTCCGAAAAGCGAGCGCCTCACAGCTCGTCCTCCTGCTTGAGAATGATGCGGAAGTAGTAGGCCATCAGCGCGGCCAGCATCAGGATGGTGAGCACGGCGATGGCGGAGCCGACGCCGAAGTGCTGGGACCCGATGCCTTCGAGGAAGGCGTGCACCGGCAGGGTGCGGGTCAGGCCGTCCGGTCCGCCCTTGTTGATCAGGTAGACCTGGGTGAAGGCCTTGAACACCCAGATGACTTCCAGGAAGGTCGTGGCCAGGAGGAACGGCTTCATGATCGGGTAGATCACCGAGCTCCAGATCTTGGCCGAGCCGGCGCCGTCCATCCGGGCGGCCTCGTAGAGCTCCTTGGGGATCGTGGTCAGGCCCGCGTACATGTTGAACGCCACGAACGGGACCGACTGCCACACGATCAGCAGGATGATCACGAAGAAGGTGGAGTACTGGCCGCTGGTCCAGTTGAAGTGGGCCATGGAGTGCCAGCCCAGCTTGTCCAGGAACCAGTTGACGACGCCGAAGTTCTGGTCGAAGAGCCAGGTGTAGACGGTGGTCGCGGCGACCACCGGCATCGCCCAGGCCAGCAGCAGGCCGAGCGAGAGCAGCAGCCGCATCCGCTTGCCGAGGATGTTGAGCAGCAGGCCGACCAGCGTGCCGAACACCATGATCAGCACGACGTTGACCGCCGTGAAGACCACCGTGCGCAGGGTGATCGCCCAGAACTCCGAACTGCCGAGCTGGTCGGTGTAGTTGGTGAAGCCCGTCCACTCGGTCAGGTGGTTGATGAACTGCCGCCTGTTGAGGTCCTGGAACGACACCACGGCCGTCTCGACCAACGGCCAGAGCAGCAGGACGAGGGTCGCCGCGATGGCCGGCAGCAGCAGCAGGTAGGGGGCGAACCGGGACGCGAGACTCGGCCCGTCCGACGGTCTGCCGCCGCTCCTCGGGGTGCGCTCGGCACCGGGGGTGGTGGGCCCGTCTGTCGACGCCACCACGGAATTCGTTGGCTCCGGGGACTGTGTCTGCACCCGTTCCGACTGCGCAGCCATCGTTCTCTCTTCCTTGCAAACCCGACCACGACGGAAGGCGTCGCCCACCGGCCCCCCGCCGGGAGCCGGTGAGCGACGCCGCTCGACTGCCTTACTGCTTCTGGTTGAGACGCTTCGCGATCTCGTCGTCGGCCTTCTTGGCCGCGGCGGCGTAGTCGCCGTTCAGCGCGGAGGTCAGGAAGTCCTTGATCGGGTTCGGCTCGTTCTCGACGTTGGTCCAGGTCGGAACGTTCGGGGTGGTCGCGCCGTTGGCCGAGGCCGGCAGGGCGGCCTTGGCGAACTCGCCGGTGACCTTGCTGTTGAGCGAGACCTTGTTCGGGATGAGGCCGGAGGAGGCCATCAGGCCCTCGTTCTTGTCGCTCATGGCGATCTTCAGGAAGCCCTTGGCGAGCTCGGGGTTCTTGCTCTGCTGGGCGATCGCCAGGTTCGAGCCGCCGAGGAAGACGCTGGACGGCTTGTCCGCGGTGGCGCCGGGGAGCGGGAAGTAGCCGATCTTGTCGGCCGCCAGCTCCTCGGGCTTCGGGACCTCCCAGCCGAGGCCGATGATGGTGCCGATGTCACCCTTGGCGAAGACGTCCTTCTGCTGCGGGGTGGCCTCGTCCTTGTCCTTCGGCGCGGAGGTCGAGTGGCTCTGCAGCTTCTTGTAGGTCTCGAACGCCTTCTGGGCCTCGGTGGACGACAGGCCGCCGACCCACTTGTCGCCGTCCTTCTTGGCGAGCTTGCCGCCCTCGCTGTTCAGCAGGCCGAAGTAGACGTACCACTCCTGGCCGGGCATGTAGAGGGCGTCGTTGACGCCGGGGACGGCCTTGACCTTGTCCAGGTCGGCGTAGAACTCCTCCAGGGTCTTCGGCGGGGTGGTGACGCCGGCCTTGGTCCAGATGTCCTTGTTGTAGGTCACCACGCGGTTGGTGAAGTACCACGGGGCGGCGTACTGCTTGCCCTCGATGATCGAGGACTCGTTCAGGTTGGCGGCCCAGTCGGCGCCGCCCAGCTCGGTCTTGTCCTTGGTGATGTCGAGCAGACCACCGGTGGCCGCGTAGCCCGCGGTCTGGGTGTTGCCGATCTCCAGGACGTCCACCGAACCCTCGGAGAGGGCGGCGGTGACCTTCTGGCCGATGCCGTTCCACTTCTGGGTCTGGATGTCGAGCTTGGCACCCGGGTAGGCGGCGGCGAAGTCGGCCTTGACGCTGTCCTCCCAGCCCTTGGGGGCGGAGCCGTCCATCAGCCACACGGTCAGGGTCTTGCCGTCGAAGTTCTTGGCCGCCGAGGACGAGCCGCCCTCGCTCTTCTCGCCGTCCGAGCCACAAGCCGCCAGGCCGACGACCATTGCTGCGACGCCGACCGCCGCGATGAGCTGACGCTTCACGCCATCCTCCTGAGGGATGCCTGGGTTGCCCCCGTCGGGCGGCAGCGGCAGACCCACACAAAGCGGGGGGAAAGGTGCCGCGGACCCCTTCGAACGGGTGGGGGGATTCATAGTTACCGGTCTAGTGGTGTAGACCAGCTGCCTGGAGCTTGGCCTAGACCAATGGGCCTGTCAACGGCTGTTCGACCGATCCCGACCACCCGTTATCAAGCCGACACCGCACATCGTTCATCGCGTGATGAGGTATTCGTTCCGTAGCCATACATGCAACGATGTGAGCCGTTAACGATGTGGCGGGGTCGCTGAAGGCCCCGCGAGAAGCGGGAGAACAGGTCCGATGAGCAGCGACGGGGGATCCACCGCCCAGGTCAACGACCCCGAGGTGAACAACCTCCCGACGCAGGCCGGTACCGACCCGACCGCGCGCGTCCCCAAGTACTACGGCCTGAAGCGGCACCTGCTGCAGCTCACCGAGACCCAGCCCGCCGGCACCCCGGTGCCGCCCGAGCGCGCGCTGGCCGCCCAGTTCGACACCTCGCGCACCACCGTGCGCCAGGCCCTCCAGGAGCTGGTCGTCGAGGGCCGGCTGGAGCGCATCCAGGGCAAGGGCACCTTCGTCGCCAAGCCCAAGGTCGCCCAGGCGCTCCAGCTGACCTCCTACACCGAGGACATGCGGGCCCAGGGCCTGGAGCCCGCCTCCCGGCTGATCGAGATCGGCTACATCACCGCGGACGACCGGCTCGCCCCGCTGCTCGACATCAAGCCCGGCGGCCGGGTGCTGCGGATCGAGCGGCTGCGGCTGGCCAACGGCGACCCGATGGCCATCGAGGTCGCCCACCTGTCCGCCAAGCGCTTCCCGGCCCTGCGCCGCAACCTGGCCAAGCACAACTCGTTGTACGCGGCGCTGCGCGAGGTGTACGGGGTCACCGTGGCCGAGGCCGAGGAGACCATCGAGACCACCCTGGCCAACCCGCGCGAGGCCGGCCTGCTCGGCTCCGACCTCGGCCTGCCGATGCTCCAGCTCTCCCGGCACTCCTTCGACGCCGAGGGCGATCCGGTCGAGTGGGTCCGTTCGATCTACCGCGGCGACCGCTACAAGTTCATCACCCGGCTGAAGCGCCCGGAGTAGCAGCGTCCGGAGCCGCCGCACTCCCCCACCGCACCTCGGGCACCGGCGCGCGCGACCCGCGCGCCGGTGCCTTTCGCGTTTGTGCCTGCGGTCCGCGGCGCTCCTCCGCGTTCACGGCGGCGCGTTTCCGTCGCCCGGGCGGCGCGGATCGGTCGGTTGCGTCCGGCAGGTGGGAAGTTGCGCCAATTCCAGTGACATGGATCACCCCATGCTCTAGATTGCGCAGCCGTACGACCTGACTGCCGATCACCGATGGTGCTGCTCGGCGGGCCCGTACGGCGCTCGGCGCCGGCCGGGCTGCGGCGCCGACGGGGAACCCCTCCGGAGCGGAGCCGAAGATGCCCTCAGATCGCCCCCTCGACGAAGATGTCATGCCCGAGCCAGCCGGGAAACCCGTCCCGGCCGTGACGCCCGAGCGGGTACTGGCCGGACTCGCCCTGCTCGTGCCGATCGTCGCGATGCTCTGGGTGTCCTCGTACGACAAGAAGGACCCGGCGGTGGCCGGGATGCCGTTCTTCTACTGGTACCAGCTGCTCTGGGTGCCGGTGTCGGCCGTGTTCACGGTCGCCGCCTACCTGCTGATCACCCGGGACGAGAAGGCCCGCGCGGCGGCCGCGAAGGGCGGTGCCCGGTGAAGGACGTCAACGTGCCGGCCCTCGTGGTCTTCGTGCTGTTCTTCGCCCTCGTCACCGTGATGGGCTTCCTCGCCTCGCGCTGGCGCCGCGCGGGCGACGCCGCGCACCTGGACGAGTGGGGCCTGGGCGGCCGCAGCTTCGGGACCTGGGTGACCTGGTTCCTGCTCGGCGGCGACCTCTACACCGCGTACACCTTCGTCGCCGTCCCGGCGGCGGTGTACGCGACCGGCGCGGCGGGCTTCTTCGCGGTGCCGTACACGATCATCGCCTACCCGCTGGTCTTCCTCTTCCTGCCCCGGCTCTGGTCGGTCTCCCGGGTGCACGGCTACGTGACCCCGGCCGACTTCGTGCGCGGCCGGTACGGCTCGCGGCCGCTGTCCCTGGTGGTCGCGCTCACCGGCATCCTGGCCACCATGCCGTACATCGCCCTGCAACTCGTCGGCATCCAGGCCGTGTTGGACGTGCTGGGGCTCGGCGGCGGGGAGAACGCCAACTGGTTCGTCAAGGACCTGCCGCTGTTCCTCGCCTTCGGCGTGCTGGCCGCCTACACCTACTCCTCCGGCCTGCGCGCCCCGGCGCTGATCGCCTTCGTCAAGGACGCCCTGGTCTACATCGTGATCATCGTCGCGGTGATCTACATCCCGATCCGGCTCGGCGGCTACGGGCACATCTTCGACACGGTCGGGCAGAAGTTCGGCGCGTCGGGCGGGAAGGCCTCGCTGACCGTCCCGGACAACGCGCAGTGGACGTACGCCACGCTCGGGCTCGGCTCGGCGATGGCGCTGTTCATGTACCCGCACTCGGTGACCGGCGTGCTCGCCTCCAAGTCCCGCAAGACCGTGCGCCGCAACATGGCGATCATGCCCGCCTACTCGCTGATGCTCGGCCTGCTGGCACTGCTCGGCTTCATGGCGCTCGCGGCGGGCGTCGGCAAGGGCGTCAAGGGCTACAACGCCCAGCTGTCGGTGCCCCAGCTGTTCGCGGACATGTTCCCGGACTGGTTCACCGGCGTGGCCTTCGCCGCGATCGGCATCGGCGCGCTGGTGCCGGCCGCCATCATGTCCATCGCGGCGGCCAACCTGTTCACCCGCAACGTCTACAAGGAGTGGTTCAAGCCCGCCGCCACCCCCGCCGACGAGACCCGGATCGCCAAGCTGGTCTCGCTCCTGGTGAAGGTCGGCGCGCTGGTCTTCGTGCTCGGCATGGACAAGCAGGCCGCGATCAACCTCCAGCTGCTGGGCGGCCTGTGGATCCTGCAGACCTTCGTCGCCATCGTCGGCGGCCTGTTCACCCGCTGGTTCCACCACTGGGCGCTGTTCGCCGGCTGGGCGGCCGGCATGGTCTACGGCACCTGGAAGGCGTACGGGATCGCCAGCCCGAAGACCAAGCACTTCGGCGGCAACGCGGCCGAGATCCCCGGCATCGGCGAGATCGGCTACATCGGCCTGACCGCCTTCGCGCTCAACCTGGTCGTCGCGGTGGCGCTCACCCTGGTGCTGCGGGCGGTCAAGGCGCCGGACGGCCCGGACGAGACCAAGCCCTCCGACTACAGCGCCGAAGCCGGCGACGACGAGCTGAAGAACGCGCCGGAGCCCGTAGCGGCGCACTGATTCGCGCGGTACGCGCCCTGTGATCGCGCCGCCTTCTCCGTGAACACTGGAGGAGGCGGCGCGATCATATGTATGAACAGGCGTGCACGCCGGGCACCACCAGACCGGACCGGCATCCGGCCGGAACCTGATCGACCACGGGGAGCTCGCGGCCATGGCAGAACTCGGCACCACCCTCAACGGCCAGCACCAGTCCACCCAGAACCCGCACCACCACGTCACCGCGCAGGGGCAGCACGGGACCACGCAGGGTCAGCACCCCGGCGGCCAGGGGCAGCTCGGCACCGGCCACGGGCAGCACCCGGGCGGTCACGGGCAGCACGCGGCCGCCCACCGCCTCGCGGCGGCCGGCCGGCTGCCGTCCGTGCTGATCGCCACCCGGCACGGGGAGTCGACCGCCAACGTCGAGTTCCAGCTGGCCGAGGCCGCCGGCGCGCTCAGCGTCCCGATCAGCTGCCGCGACGCCGACATCCCGCTGTCGCTGCACGGCCGGCAGCAGGCCCAGGCCCTCGGCCGCTGGTGGGCCGGCCTGCCCAGCGCCGACCGTCCGCGCAGCGTCTGGTGCTCGCCGTACGTGCGCACCGCCGAGACCGCGAGAATCGCGCTCGCCCAGGCCGCCGGGCTCGGCGCCGTCCCGGTCACCCTGGCCGTCCGGTACGACGAGCGGCTGCGCGACCGCGAACTCGGCGTCCTGGAGATGCTGCCGAAGGCCGCGATCGAGGCCAAGCACCCGGAGGAGGCGGCCCGGCGGCGCAAGATGGGCGAGCTGTACTACCGCCCGCCGGGCGGCGAGTCCTGGGCCGACGTCGCGCTGCGGGTGCGCGGCCTGCTGCGGGACCTCTGCGAGGAGGAGGCCGGACGGCCCGTCCTGCTGGTCGCCCACGACTGCACGGTGCTGATGCTGCGCTACGCGCTGGACCGGCTCACCGAGGAGCAGCTCACCGCGCTCGGGCCGGTGCACAACTGCTCCACCAGCCTCTGGCGGGCCCAGGAGGGGCGGCTGCGGCCGGAGGGCTGGAACGGGGTCGAGCACCTGGCGGTCGAGGCGGACTGACGGGCCGCCGGCTCCCGCGTGCGGCGGGACCGGGAGTCGGGCCGGGGGCGGGCCGGGCGTCAGGGGCTCGGCTCGGGGTCAGGCATCCGTACTCGGGTCCGGCATACGGACCGGGTCAGGAATCCGGGTCGGCGAAGCAGCGCCGGTAGGCCAGCGGCGTGGTGCCCAGCCGGCGGCCGAAGTGGTGCCGCAGGGCGGCCGCGTTGCCGAAGCCGCAGCGGACGGCGATCGCGTCCACCGGCTCGGTGGTGGACTCCAGCAGCCGCTGGGCGAGCAGCACCCGCTGCCCGGTCAGCCAGCGGTGCGGGGTGGTGCCGGTCTCCTGCTGGAAGCGGCGGGCGAAGGTGCGCGGCGACATGTGCGCCCGGGCCGCCAGCCGCTCCACGGTGGCCTCCTCGTCCAGGTGATGGCGCATCCAGTCCAACAGCGGGGCGAGCGAGTCGCCGGCCGCCTCGGGCAGCGGCCGGTTCACGAACTGCGCCTGCCCGCCCTCCCGGTGCGGCGCCACCACCATCCGGCGGGCGATCTCCCGGGCCACCTCGGCGCCCTGCACCTTGCGCACCAGGTGCAGGCAGGCGTCGATGCCGGCCGCCGTCCCGGCGGAGGTGATCACCGGGTCGTCGTCCACGTACAGCACGTCCGGCTCGACCGTGGTCAGCGGGAAGCGCGCGGCCAGCTCCCCGCTGTGCCGCCAGTGGGTCGCGGAGCGGCGGCCGTCCAGCAGCCCGGCCGCGCCCAGCACGAAGGCGCCGCTGCAGATGGACAGCACCCGGCCGCCGTCCTCCACCACCCCGCGCAGCGCCGCCAGCAGCGGCTCCGGGTAGCTGCCGCGGATGCCGGCCGCGGTGACCACGGCGAGGTCGGCCCCGGCCAGGCGCTCGGGCCCGTACGGGACGTCCACCGCGAAGCCGGAGTGGGTGGCGTGCGGCCCCGGGCGGGCCCCGGCGATCGCGAAGTCGTAGCCGGGCAGCCCCTCGGGGGTGCGGTCCAGGCCGAACACCTCGCAGGCCACGCCCAGTTCGAAGGGGTGGATCTCCTCCAGCACCACCGCGACCACGTTCTTCAGCAGGCCGTCGCTCCTCACCATGCCGTCCAGGATGCCGTTCGCGCCGGGCGGCGCGGAAGACTCCGGCTGGCAGGATTTCGAGGTGATCGGTCGTTCCTGCCACTCGTGGTCGCCGCGCCGCCCGCGCCACAGTGGTGCGCATGGACAGCGACATCCTCGGCAGCGCACTCGCCCTGGCCGGAGCCGTCGGCGGCTTCGGCCTGCTCGGCGTCCTGATCGGCCGCGAGACCTCCCGCGGCCCGGCGGCCGGCCGCGACAACTACCACCGCCCGGGCGGCTACCCGGCCGACCCGGCCCGCCCCGAGCGGCTGCACGGCGGCGGGCCGGCCGCCCGCGCCGTCCCCACCGTCCGTACCGTCCGTGCCGAGGTCCGTTCGACCCCGGAGGACCACCCCGCGGAGGCCTCCGGCACACTGGCCGGATGGACTTCCTCATCCGCCAGGCCCTCCCGGAGGACCTCGCCGACGCCGACCGGATCACCGTCGAGGCCTTCGTCGGCGACGGCTACACCAAGCCCACGAGCGGCTACGTCGAGCAGCTGCGCGACGCCGGCCGACGGGCCCGGGAGGCCGAACTCCTGGTCGCCGTCGACCCGGCCGGAGCCGGGGTCCTCGGCTGCGTGACCTTCGCCGTCGGCGGCACCGCGTGGGCGGACATCGCCTCCCCGCGGGAGGGCGAGATCCGGATGCTCGCCACCGCCGCCGCCTCCCGCGGCCGCGGCGTCGGCGAGGCCCTGGTCCGCGCCACCGTCACCCGCAGCCGCGACCTCGGCCTGGCCGGCATGGCCTTCTCCACCCGCCCGGAGATGACCGCCGCCCACCGCGTCTACGAACGCGTCGGCTTCCGGCGCACCCCCGAGCGCGACTGGGCCCCGTACCCGGGGATGGACCTGATGGTCTACACCATGGCCTTCTGACGACGGGCCCCGCGGCGGCCGCTGAGCGGCCGTCGGACCTCACCGGCGTTTCCCCTGGTCGGTGACCGACAGACGATCAACAGGCGTCTTTTGATATAAACCACAGATCAAGACGTGTCCTCTGGACACGTCGCGACAGTCGATCGACCCCGGGGGAACAGACCACATGGACGACGGGCCCGGCCTCGGCGCGTCCGCGAGCGGACCCACGCTCCAGGACATGCGCAGGAGCAGGGGCTTCGAAGCCCCCGCCACCAGCCGCTACGCGATCCCCGCGCCGACCCCGGAACCCCGCGGTCCGCTGCCGCCCTCCGTCCGCTTCAAGGCGGTCGACGGTCTGCGCGGCCTGGCGATCGCGTCGGTGCTGCTGTACCACACCAACTGGTTCCAGAACGGCCTGTTCGGGGTGGACGTCTTCTTCGTCCTCTCCGGCTTCCTGGTCACCCTGGTGCTGGTCCGCGAGCTGGACCGCACCGACGGCATCCGGCTCGGCGTCTTCTACCGCCGCCGGGCCAAGCGGCTGCTGCCCGGCCTGTTCGCCACCATCATCCTGGTGGTGGGGCTGTCCGCCCTGGTCAGTCCGCTACGGGACGTCAGGGACCTCCGTCCGCAGGCGCTCGCCGCGCTCGCCCAGATCGCCAACTGGGCCCAGCTGTCCCGCGGTGACGCCTACTGGCAGCACTTCGCCTCGATCGACCCGCTCGCGGCCATGTGGTCGCTCAGCATCACCGAGCAGTTCTACGCGGTCTGGCCGCTGCTGCTGCTCATGGTCTACGGGATCTGCCGCCGTTCGATCCGCGCGGCCGGCCTCGTCACCGCCGGACTGTTCGTCGTCTCGGCGCTGATCGCCCCGCTGCTGTGGAACGGCCACAACAGCGACCGCCTCTACCTCGGCACCGAGACCCGCGCGGTCGGCTTCGCGGCCGGCGCCACCGCCGCCTTCGGGGTCTACCTGCGGCTGCGCCGCAAGGCCCGCGCCGGCGACGGCGGGCCGCGCTCCCGCTCGCGCGTGCCGGCCGGCCCCGTCCTGCCCACCGTGGTCGGCGTCGCGGCCCTCGGCGGGCTGGTCTGGGCCAGCCTCTCCGTCGGCAACTACCACGAGCCGTGGCTCTACCGGGGCGGGCTGGCCGTGGTCGCGGCCCTGGCCGCCGTCCTCACCGTCTCGCTCTGCCAGGAGCGGGGACCGCTGGTGTGGCTGATGTCGCTGCCCCCGCTGCGGCTCACCGGCACCATCTCCTACAGCCTCTACCTGCTCCACCTGCCGGTGTACTGGCTGCTCCAGCACTTCGTCGACGACATCTCGCCGAAGCGGCTGCTGCTCATCGGCGCACCGGTCTCCTGGGTGCTGGCCTGGCTGCTGCACACCGGCACCGAGAAGCTCCGGGTGCTGCGCTGGCGGGCCTTCCCGGCCGTCCCGCTGGTGGCCGTCACCGCCGCGGTGGCCACCACCGGCGCCTGGTACCTGCCCGCCTGGGTGGCGCACGACATGAAGTCCGGGCCGGGCGGCCGGCCGATGGTCCTGCTCCTCGGCGACTCCTTCTCCCAGGACCTCTCCACCGGCCTGTACCGGCACGGCGACCGCTACCGCGTCGTCGACGGCGGGATCAGTGGCTGCGGGGTGTTCGGCTCGGAGAAGGTCCGCACCACCTCCCAGGAGGAGTTCGAGACCAGCCAGGAGTGCCGGGACCGGGCCGCCGCCTGGGACCGGCAGCTCGGCACCGGCCCGCAGGCCGTCGTGGTCCACCTCGGCTGGGACGCCGCCGAGCAGTACCTCGACGGCAGCTGGCTCAACCCGTGCGACGAGGACTACCGGACCCGCTACGGCACCCAGCTCTCCCAGGCCGTGGACCAGATCCGCCGCCGCGCGCAGGGCGCCCAGGTGCTGCTGATGAACGAGCGGGTCGAGAACGGCGCCATCAACAAGACCTGGGGCACCTGCTACAACCAGCAGATCGCCGACTTCGCGAAGGCCTCCGGCGGCGCCGTCCGGCTGCTCGACCTCAACACCTTCTACTGCCCGTACGAGACCTGCGCCTGGAAGGACGAGAAGGGCCACCTGGTCTCCCCGGCCAACGACGGGGTGCACCTCACCGCGGCCGGCATGCGGTTCGTCACCCCGTGGCTGGAGAAGGAGATCGCGGGCGCACTGGCCGGCGCGGCGCCGGACCGGCCCGCCGCGGTGCCGACGCCGACTCCCACGCCGACCCCGACCCCGACCCCGACGGCCACGCCCACCCCGACTCCCACGCCGACGCCCACCCCGACCCCGACGTCGACCGGCAAGCCGACCGCCCACACCCCGGCGAAGTCGCCCACCCGGACCCCGACCGCCAAGGCGACCGGCCCCCAGGGCGACGGGCACTGACCGGCGGCGCCGGGGCCCCGGGGCGGCGGGGCCCCGGCGGCTGCGCGCCTCAGGAGGGCGGCAGCTCGTAGGACTGCGCGAAGCAGTTGCGGATCGCCTGCTCGGAGGCGGGGCGCCCGGCGAAGTCCATCCGCGGGGTGTCCTGGTTGGTCGGCAGGGTCGGGTCGATGCCGAAGTAGAGCGACCAGAAGTACACCCCGCCCAGCTTGCGCTCCTGCGCCACCTGGCAGACCGCGGTGAACCAGGCGGCCTGGACGGGCTCGTTCAG
The DNA here is from genome assembly GCF_040609095.1 of Kitasatospora sp. NPDC004799. Lineage (NCBI taxonomy): Bacteria > Bacillati > Actinomycetota > Actinomycetes > Kitasatosporales > Streptomycetaceae > Kitasatospora > Kitasatospora sp. NPDC004799. The sequence goes on along the minus strand of NZ_JBEXJK010000184.1, from coordinate 2,659 downwards.
CTCCCGCTTGGTGTAGAAGTCGCCGGGCGTCTTGTAGGCGCCCTTCTGCGCCGGGATGCCCACCTCGGTGAGCTTGGTGGCCGGCTGCGGCCCCGGGCCCCGCTTGTCGAGCCAGCTCTGCCAGCTGGCCACCAGGTCGGCCACCGGGGCGTCGTCGCCCGCCGACTTGGCGGGGAAGTAGGCGTCCACGCCGGTCCCGTCGGTCGGCAGCGGGAGCGGCCCCTTGGACCAGTTGTCCCAGTTGGCGTCGTACACCAGCTGGCCGCGGAAGGCCTTCCGGGCCTGCTCGATCAGGCCCGGCCAGTGCGGGTCGTTCTCCAGCGAGTTGAACTCGGTGCCGATGGTGAACTCGGCCGCGGAGTGCTCCTGGGCGGTCTTCAGGTACGGCGCCAGGAAGGCGGCGTAGCTGGTGAACCAGGCGTCCTTGTCGGTGGGCGCGATGTTGCCGCGCCACACGCCGGTGGCGGAGTAGTTGAACACCTCCTCGTCCAGGATCGGCCGCACGGTGGTGCGCAGGCCGGCCCGGTGGGCGGTGTCCAGCAGCAGGGCCAGCCGGTCCGGGCTCGGGGTGGTCGGCCGGGCGGCGACGGCGTTCGACCTGGGCCCCGTGGTGTAGTACGGGAACGTCACCGACAGGGAGTTGGCGTTCAGCCCGACCACGTACTTCACGATGCGGTCGACCTTGCCCTGGACGAAGCTGTCCGGGTCCGCCGGGTCGTCCAGCCAGTACACCTGCACGCCCCACTCGGGGCTGCCCTTGGTCCACGGGCGGGCCACCTTGGGGCCGGTGTCCTCCACCGGCGGCGCGTCCTTCCCGAAGCCCCAGACCCGGCCCTGCTCGGCCGGTTCGCCGGCCCAGTGCACCGCGGTGGGGCGCTGGCGGTCGAACTTGATCGGGTGGTCCCCCCAGACGATCGGGATGCCGACGGTCACGGCGACCACCACGGTCGGAAGGATGAAGATGACGGGACGCTTCACGGTCGTGACCTCCGATCAGGCCGGCTTGGCGATGACGACGAACTTGTTCTCCTCGCGCTTCAGGAACTTGATCAGTCCCCGGAGCCCGCCCCAGCCCTCCAGGAAGGAGAACAGCGGGATGCCCGCCACCACGACGATCGGCTCCCACCACTTGCGCCGGTGGTTGGCCGAGGCCACCACGTTCAGCCGCAGGCCCTCCCAGTACGTCCAGATGACGTAGGCGAAGTTGATCGCCCAGACCAGCACCACGGACTGGGTGACCGGCGAGGTGTTCCAGGTGCCGGTGAACCACGCCACCAGCAGCACCAGGCCGACGTGCTGCAGCGGGCCCAGCACCCAGCTGACCATGCCCATCCCGATGAACAGCCGGTACCGCAGCGGGATGGTCTTGTTGAAGCAGAGCGCGACCAGGCCCCAGGCCCAGCGCTCGCGCTGCTTGAGGAAGTCCTTGACGCCGGCCGGCGAGGCGCCGTAGCAGCGGCCGTTGAACCAGTCGCTGCGGCCGGGGTAGCGCTGGCAGAAGTTGAGCGCCATCTGGGCGTCCTCGACGATGGTCTTCGGTCCGAAGTCCCAGCCGATGGTGGCCTCCACCGAGGAGCGCACGATCAGCAGCTCGCCGTGCACGCCCGCGATCGGGGTGCCGGTGCCGGTCATCGCGCGGAAGCGGGCGATGTCGTCGGCCGGGCGGATCGCGTCGGCGAGCCAGGTGAAGGTGGAGACGGCGTTCTCGCGCGGGTACGTCAGGATGCCCTGCGCCATGTGCTTGGCGTCGTCCCCGGCCCGGCGCTGCCGGTTGACGAACTGGGCGACGGCGGCGGCGGTGTCCGGGCCGACGCCGGTGTCGTCGTCCATGTGCAGCACCCAGACGTCGTCCTCGGCCTCGCCCTCCTCGATCCGCAGCTCGTGAGAGTAGTGGTTGGCGCGGGCCTTGAACTTGGTCCCGTTGGGCGTCTCGTACGCCTTCGGGACGGTCACCACCCGGATCAGCGGGTGGCGCTCGGCCAGCTCGTCGATCTTCTCCGCGGCGGCGCAGCCCTCCTCGGTGAGGATGTCCACCCGCATCCACGGGAAGTAGGGCGGCAGGTGCTCGACGTACGAGAGCACCGAGCGCTCCAGCGCCGGGTAGGTGTCGTGGCGGCCGATGGTCGGCACCAGCACGATCAGGAAGTCGTCCTCGACCGGCGCGGCCGGGGTCATCCGGCTGACCTGGCGCAGCCGGCGGCGGACCATCAGCACGCCCTGGAAGCCGATCAGCACGCCGAACACCGGCATGCCCCACAGGATGGTGATCGCCCAGCCGAGCGGGGTCGGGTTGGGCACGTACGCCCACACCGAGAACGCGAAGATGATCGCGAAGGACACGTAGAACGGCGCCACCCGGGGCTTCCACGACATCTGTCGCTCGGCGAGCCGGGCGGCCTCGCGGGACGTGGTCAGCACGGTCCGCTCGGCGGTTGTCGATGACATGGCGAAAGCAGTTCCTCGTCTGGTGTCGTCTCGGCCCCCGGGCGGGGCAGGGATCGTTCGTGGGCGGTCGGCCCGGTGGCGTCAGCCCTGGGGCGGACGGTCCGCGGGCGGCGGCCCGTCCGCCCGCTCGGCGCGTCGGCGCTGACGTCGGTGACGCCCGGCAGGACGGCGAGCCCGGCGCTGACGGTCTTCTCGCAGTGGCCGCAGCTCATGC
>NZ_JBEXJK010000183.1:0-16032 GCF_040609095.1 Kitasatospora sp. NPDC004799 | reverse complement strand
GCCCCGCCTGGGCGGCCGCGGGCCGCGGCGCCGGCAAGAACACCACCATGGACGACTTCCGGGCCGCCGCCGCGATGCTGGTCGAACGCGGCGAGGCCCCGCCCGGCGGGCTGGGCGCGCTGGCCGCCAGCAACGGCGCCCTGGTGGTCGCCGCCGCACTCACCCGCGAGCCCGGGCTGCTGTCCGCCGCCGTGTGCGCGGCCCCGCTCACCGACCTGGCCCGCTACCAGGTCGGCGGCCTCGGCCGGCTCTGGACCGAGGAGTACGGCGACCCGGCCGACCCGCAGGCGCTGCGGGCGCTGCTCGACTACTCCCCGTACCACCGGGTGGTGCCCGGGACGGCGTACCCGGCGGTGCTGCTCGCCACCGGGGCGAACGACGCGCGGGTGCCGCCCTGGCACGCCTGGAAGCTCTGCGCGGCGCTCGGGCAGGCCGGCACCGGGGGCGCACCGGTCCTGCTCGACCACCACGACAGCGGCGGCCACCAGGGGCGCCCGGCCGCGGCCGGGCGCGAGCTCGCCGTCCGCTCCCTCGCCCTGCTGGGCGCGGGCACCGGCCTGCGGCCGCCCGCCGGCCCGACCGGCTCCCCGCCCCGCCCCCAGTCCTGACCTTCGCCCGTGTCCAACCGAGGAGAGCACCACCGATGACCGATCACCCGCCCCTCCCCGGAGGCCCGTCCCGTCCCGGAGGTCAGCCCCGCGCCGCGCACCACGCCCCGGCCGCCGTGTCGGCCGTCGACCTGACCAAGGTGCACGGCTCGGGCGATGCCCGGGTGGTGGCGCTGGAGCGGGTGTCGGTGGCCTTCCGGGAGGGCGAGTTCGCGGCGATCATGGGCCCGTCCGGCTCGGGCAAGTCCACCCTGCTCCAGTGCCTCGCCGGGCTGGAGTCCTGCACCTCGGGTGCGGTCCGGATCGGTGACGTGGACCTTACCCGGCTGAGCGACGGCCGGCTGACCAGGCTCCGCCGCGACCAGGTGGGCTTCGTCTTCCAGGCCTTCCACCTGATCCCCACCCTGACGGTGTCGGAGAACATCACCCTGCCGCTGACCCTGGCCGGCCGCACCCTCGACCGGCAGTGGCTGCACACCCTGGTCGAGGCGGCCGGCCTCGGCGCGCGGCTCGGCCACCGGCCCTCCCAGCTCTCCGGCGGCCAGCAGCAGCGCGTCGCCTGCGTCCGGGCACTGGTCGGCCGGCCCCGCGTCGTCTTCGCCGACGAACCGACCGGCAACCTGGACTCCCGCTCCGCCGCCGAGATCCTCGCCCTGCTGCGCCGGTGCGTCCGGGAACTCGGCCAGACCGTCGTGATGGTCACCCACGACCCGGTCGCCGCCTCCTACGCCGACCGCGTCGTCTTCCTCGCCGACGGCCGCATCGTCGACGAACTCCTCGCCCCGACGCCCGACCAGGTGCTCGGCCGGATGCGCACCTTCGACGCCAACCTGGGCATCAGCTACTGGTCCGGCCCGGCCTGACCTCCCGCCCGCCGCCCGCCGGATGCGCGAGGATGGTCCCCATGCCGAACCGTCTCGCGGACGCGACCTCGCCCTACCTGCTCCAGCACGCCGACAACCCCGTCGACTGGTGGCCCTGGGGCCCCGACGCCTTCGAGGAGGCCCACCGCCGCGGCGTCCCCGTCCTGCTGTCCGTCGGGTACGCGGCGTGCCACTGGTGCCACGTGATGGCGCACGAGAGTTTCGAGGACGCCGGGCTCGCCGAGTACCTCAACGGGCGGTTCGTCGCGGTGAAGGTGGACCGGGAGGAGCGGCCGGACGTCGACGCCGTGTACATGGAGGCGGTGCAGGCCGCGACCGGGCAGGGCGGGTGGCCGATGACGGTGTTCCTCACGCCGGACAAGGAGCCGTTCTACTTCGGGACCTACTTCCCGCCGCAGCCCCGGCACGGGATGCCGTCGTTCCGGCAGGTGCTGGAGGGCGTGGACGCCGCCTGGCGGGACCGGCGGGAGGAGGTCGGGGAGGTCGCCGGGCGGATCCGGGCCGACCTGGCCGAGCGGGCCGCCGTCTACTCGGCCGGCGCCCACAACCCGCCCGGCGAGGCGGACCTGCACCAGGCGCTGGTGGCCCTCAGCCGGGACTTCGACCAGAGCCGCGGCGGCTTCGGCGGCGCGCCCAAGTTCCCGCCGGCCATGGTGCTGGAGTTCCTGCTGCGCCACCACGCCCGGACCGGTTCGGAGGCGGCGCTGGAGATGGCCGTCCGCACCGGCGAGGCGATGGCCCGCGGCGGCATCCACGACCAGCTCGGCGGCGGCTTCGCCCGGTACGCGGTGGACGCCGGCTGGGTGGTGCCGCACTTCGAGAAGATGCTGTACGACAACGCCCTGCTGCTGCGCGCCTACCTGCACCTGTGGCGGGCCACCGGCTCGGACCTGGCCCGCCGGGTCGCGCTGTCCACGGCGGACTTCCTGCTGCGCGAACTGCGCACGCCCGAGGGCGCGTTCGCCTCCGCGCTGGACGCCGACAGCCTGGACGAGGAGACCGGGCAGTCCGCCGAGGGCGCCTACTACGTGTGGGAGCCCGGCCAACTGGTCGACCTGCTCGGCCCCGCCGACGCGGCCACCGCCGCCCGGCTGTTCACCGTCACCGCCGAGGGGACCTTCGAACACGGCACCTCGGTGCTCCAACTCCTCGCCGACCCCGAGGACTTCGCCGAGTACGAGGCGATCCGGGCGCGGATGGCCGAGGCCCGGTCGTCCCGGCCCGCCCCGGCCCGGGACGACAAGGTGGTCGCCGCCTGGAACGGCCTGGCCGTCGCCGCGCTCGCCGAGACCGGCGCGCTGCTGGACCGCCCCGACCTGGTCGAGGCCGCCGAGCGCGCCGCCGACCTGCTGCTCGCCGTCCACCTCACCGCGGACGGCCGGCTGCTGCGCACCTCCCGGGACGGCCGCGCCGGCGCCAACGCGGGTGTGCTGGAGGACTACGCGGACACCGCCGAGGGCTTCCTCGCGCTGTACGCCGTCACCGGCGAGGCCTCCTGGCTCCAGCTGGCGGGCGGCCTGCTCGACACCGTGCTCAAGCACTTCACCGACGAGGCCTCCGGAGCGCTGTACGACACCGCCGACGACGCGGAGGAGCTGATCCGCCGACCCCAGGACCCGACCGACAACGCCACCCCGTCCGGCTGGACGGCCGCCGCCGGTGCCCTGCTCACGTACGCCGCGTACACCGGCTCCGAGCGGCACCGCACCGCCGCCGAGCGGGCCCTCGGGGTGGTCGGCGCGCTCGCCGGCCGGGCGCCGCGGTTCATCGGCTGGGGCCTCGCCGTCGCGGAGGCGCTGCTCGACGGGCCGCGCGAGGTCGCCGTGGTCGGCCCGGACGGCGACCCGGCCACCGCGGCGCTGCGCCGGGCCGCGCTGCTCGGGACGGCGCCGGGGGCGGTGGTCGCGGTCGGTGCGCCCGGGGAGGCAGGGGTGCCCGGGGAGGCCGAGGTGCCGCTGCTGGCCGACCGGCCGCTGGTCGGCGGGGCGCCCACGGCGTACGTCTGCCGGCACTTCGCCTGCGACGCCCCGACCACCGATCCGGCGGCGCTGGCCGGGAAGCTGGGCGTGGTGGTCGAGTAGCGGGCGGCGCCCCGGCGGCGGCCGGACAGCCGGCGGCGGCCGGTCAGCCGTTGGCGGGCGATCGGACAGCCGGCGGCGGTCGGTCAGCCGTTGGCGGGCGATCGGACAGCCGTCGGTGGCCGGACAGCCGGCGGCGGTCGTCGGATAACCGTTGGCGAAGGAGCCCCGGACGGGTCCACCATGGGCCATGACCTGGACTTTCAGCACGTCCCTCGACGAGTTCCGCGAGCAGGCGGGCGCCTTCCTGGCCGTCCGCCCCGCCGAGAACACCGTCCTGCTCACCATCGCCCACCGGCTGGCCGAGTCCGGCCCGACGGTGTTCGGCGAGCCGCCGGTCTTCGGCTGGTGGCGCGCCGGGGACGGCGGCCCGGTCGGGGGCGCCTTCCTCCAGACGCCGCCGTTCGACCCCCGGCTCTCCCACATGCCGCCGACCGCGGCCGCCGAGCTGGCGGTCGCCCTGGCCGCCGCCGGCAGCGGGTTCACCACGGTGACCGGGGTCGGCGGGGGAACCGGGGCGGTCCGCGCCTTCGCCGACGCCTGGACGGCGGCCACCGGCACCGAGTCGTCCGTCCGTTTCGAGGAACGGCTCTACCGGCTCGGCGAGTTGGCCGACCCGCCGCGCCCGCCGGCCGGCCGCCACCGGCTGGCCGAACCGGCCGACCGCGCGCTGGCGATCCGCTGGTACGAGGAGTTCCTGGTCGAGGCCGAGGTCGAACTCCCCGACGTCCCGCGGGCGGTGGACGAGCGGACCGCGGCCGGCTGCCTGCACCTGTGGGAGGACGGCGGCCGCCCGGTCGCCATGGCCGGCAGCAGCCCGGTCCTCGTCGGCATGTCCCGCATCGGCCCGGTCTACACCCCGGTCGGGAGCCGCGGGCGCGGCTACGGCACCGCCGTCACCGCCGCCACCTCGGCCCACCTCCTCGCCCGCGGCGCCACCGAGGTCCTGCTCTACACCGACCTCGCCAACCCCACCAGCAACTCCATCTACCAGCAGATCGGCTACCGGGCGGTGGAGGACTCCCTGGTCATGGACTTCCGCCGGCCGTAGCCGAAGGGCAGGTCACGGCTCGGCGCGCCGCCCCCGCGCCCCGCCGCCCGTCACTCCCAGTCCCAGCGGATCCCCAGCAGGCACGGCCGCAGGGCGGTGGCCACCAGGTGCACGCAGTGGTGCCCGTCGAGGGTGAGCTCCTCGGTCTCGTACGGCGTCGCGCCGGGGGAGTGGAGGGCGAACCGGTGGCAGCGGACGGGGAGGGCGGCGGGGTGGAAGGTGACCTGGAGGACGTACTGGCCCGCACCGGAGTTGAAGCCCCGGACGTACTCGCAGCTGGCGTCGGGGGAGGGGGCGTCGTCGAAGCCGTAGCCGAGCAGGTGGGTGTCGCCGGCGCGCAGCCGGCGGTCGAGCAGGAGTTCGGCGGCGAGCAGGTGGTGGGCCTGGTCGCGGCGGATGCGGCCGGGGCGGCAGTTCTCCTCGGCGCGGACGCCGACGCGGCTGATGTCGCTGCCCGGATCGCCCTGGTAGAGCGCGAGGTAGCGGTCGATGCCGTCGCGGTGGGCGCGCAGGGCGTGCTGGGAGTCGCGGCGGGTGAGCTGGCGGTCGGGACCGACCCGGATGCGTTCGATGTGGGTGATGGTGTGCAGCCCGGTGTCGCGCGGGCCGGCGAGGGTGGCGAGCAGGTCGTCGACGGCCACGGCCGGGGAGATGAGGTCGCGGTAGGGGCGGACGGGAGGGCCGGCCGGGGCCGGGTCGGCGGCGCGGCGGGGGCCGAGCAGCCGGGTGAGGGAGTGCTCGGGCAGGTCGAGGACCTCTTCCAGGGCGGCGACGGCGCGCAGTGACTCGGCGCGTTCGGGGCGCCGGCGGCCCTGCTGCCAGTAACTGAGGCTGGTGAGACTGACGTTGACGCCGCGCAGCGCGAGGTGGCGGCGGATGCGGTGCAGGGCGAGGCCCCGGGCGGAGATCGCGGTGCGCAGGGCGAGGTGGAAGGGTCCGGTGCGCAGGGCGGCGGCGAGGTCGGCTGGGTCGCTCTTGTGGATGGCGGCCTCCTGGGGGCGGGCGTTCCGGCGGGCGTTCCGTCCGGGCCGTTCGGCATGCGGGCGGCCCGGGCGGCCGGGTGGCCCGGACGGACCGGACGGACCGGCTTTTGACCGTGAATATTCACATCGATGTGGTGGTTTGTCACCGGTCCGAGCCTGCTGCGCGGCGGTTTCCGGAACGCCGTTCACACCCGCGCCCGCCCGTTCACACCTCCGCCCGGGCCCGGCCGAGGGCCGTTGACCTGCCTCTGACAAGGCGCGATGCTCGGGGCGCGATCCGGACCGCGCCCCCACACAGCACCTCGCTCCACTCGTGCAAGGAGGCATTCCCCCATGCCAGTTCCACGGATACGGCTGCGCCGCGCGGTCTCCCTGCTCGCCCTCGGCGTGCTGGGCCCGGCGCTCACCGCCGCGGTGGCCGCGCCCGCGATCGCCGCCCCGGCCGGACAACAGACCCAGACCCAGGCCCAGGCCCACGCTCAGGAGCGGGCCGCGCACCAGGTCCGCCAGGCCGCCGCGCCCGGCAGCACGGTCGACCTGGCCGGCACGTACAAGAAGCTCAACATCACCATGCAGCAGCAACAGCAGACCAACTGGTGCTGGGCGGCGAGCGGGAACACCATCGCCACCTGGTACGGCTACAACTACAGCCAGAACCAGTTCTGCAACGCCGCGTTCGGCCGCTCCGTCAACTCCAGCTGCCCCAACAACCAGGCCACACTGGGCGACGTGCAGAACGGGCTGAACTGGGTCGGCATCAACCCGGGCTCGTACGTCAACGGGTACCTGAACTACGCCACCGTGCAGTCCGAGGTGAACGCCGACCGCCCGATCGAGACGCGCATCCAGTGGAGTTCGGGCGGCGGCCACATGCACGTCCTGTACGGCTACGACACCGGGAACAACTGGGTCTACTGGGGCGACCCCTGGCCCTCCAACTACCGCTACAACTGGGCGGACTACTGGTACTACGTGAACAACAACACGTTCTCGTGGACCCACTCCCTGTACCGGATCGGCGCGTGAGGGCGGCCATGACCGAGACCGAGAACCGTCGTCGGGCCGTGACCACGGCCGTGACCACCGCCACCGCCCTGCTCACCGCCGGCCTCGCGCTGGCGCTCGCCCCGGCCGCGCACGCCGCCGAGCCGGCCGCCCCGGCCGCGCACGCCGCCGCCCCGGCCCCGGTGCCCGCCGCCGAGCTGGCGCAGGCCCGCGGCGCGGTCCAGGACCCGGCCGTCCTCGACAAGGTCGGCCACTTCTTCGCTCGCAAGGGCGTCCCGCCGACCCAGCAGCTGACCATCGGCGCCGCCGAGGAGGCCCGGGCGGCGAGCGCGTCCGCACCGCGGCTGGTCGGCGACACCGTACCGGTCTACCTCCTGGACCCCGGCTTCGTGGCGGGCACCCCGGGCGCACCGGTGGCGAAGGCCGAGTTCACCGCCAGCAAGGTGGTCGCGGCGGACGGGCAGAGCGCCTCGGTCTGGACCGTCCGGCAGGACGGGGACTGGAAGGTGGTCAACATCGCCTCGGGCGGTGACGAGAGCGACTACGCGGCCGAGGCGGCGGGCAGCGGCGGCGGCACCGCCTTCCGCGAGCCGCAGGTCAACGCCTGGTACGTGCTGCGCGACGGCCGGGTGCTGCCGCTGGACGACGAGGCCCGGCGCTCGGTGGGCGCGGGCGGGGTCACCCTGGCCGCGTACCAGCAGCTGGTGCACCAGCGGTACGGGGACAAGCTGCCCGGCTCGGCGTACGACCGGGCGGGCACGGGCGGCGGCTACCAGGTGGACGCGGCACCGCTGTCCGGGGCGGCGCCCGAGCTGGTGGCCGAACCGCGGTCCGCGGCGGCACCGCAGTCCGCGGGCGGCGGTTCGGCGCTGCCGGCCGTGACGGCGGCGGCCGCCCTGGGAGCCACCGCGCTGGTGGGCGCGGGTGCCGCGCTGCGGCGGAGGAAGGGCGTCCGCCGCGGCTGACGGCGGGCGGGGCCCGGTCGGTCGGGCCGGGCCCCGCGATCCGCACCGTCACACAGCACCCGTCACACAGCACCCGTCACACAGCACCCGTCGCTGAGCACCCGTCACACAGCGCCCGTCGCAGAGCACCCGTCACACGGCGCCCGTCACACAGCGCCCCTGGAGAGGGGAGCCGAGAAAGGGGCCGTCACACCCCCGCGAACCCGCTCCCCAACAGCGCGAAGGTCCGGTCGACCAGTCCCGCGATGTCCTCCCGTCCCCCGTCCGCCGCCCACTGGAGCAGGGCCTCGGCGGTGGCCGCGGCGATGGCGGCCGCGGTCACCCGCATCTCGTACGTGGGCTCCTCGACGCCGGCCCGCCGGGTGAGCACGGTGAGGAACAGCTCCTGCGGGCTGCTGCTGCTCCGGTACAGCGCGGCGCGCAGCGCGGGGACCTCGGTGATCAGCCGCATCCGGGTGAACAGTTCCTCGCGGTCGTGCCGGAGCAACTGGTGGATCAGGTCGGCCATGGCCGCCCGGCAGGACTCCAGGAAGGGTTCGTCGGCGGGCCGCGCCAGCAGGGCGGCGATCATCGCCGGGTCGTACTCGTCGGAGAGGACCAGGTCCTCCTTGGTGGCGAAGTACCGGAAGAAGGTGGACGGCGAGACCTCGGCGGCGGCGGCGATCTGCTCCACCGTGGTGCTGTCGTAGCCCTGCTCGGTGAACATCCGGTACGCCTCGCGCCGGATGGTCTGGCGGGTCTTGAGCTTCTTGCGCTCGCGCAGCGACAGCGGCGCCTCCAGCATCGCCTGGACCGGGTTGGTCGGGGCGTCCGGAGGGGCCGCGGTCGGCTGCTGGGGAGTCATGCCCCCGATTATCCGTGATCCCCGCTCATCCGTGATCTCCGTCGGCGGCCGGGGTGTCCGCGGGCATCCGGGCCGCGACCAGCACCGCCGAGACCACCGCGACCAGCCCGGAGACCAGCAGCACCACCCCCATCCCGTGCACGTACGCCGCGTGCGCGGAGGAGCTGAGCGCCGACCCGCCCCCGGTCCGGGCGACGGCGTCGGCGGCGACCACCGACTCCCCGGCCCGGTGCGCCGCCTCGGCCGGCAGCCCACCGGTGTCCAGCGCTCCGCGGTACGCCCCGGACAGCAGGCTGCCGAAGGCGGCGATCCCGATCGCGCCGCCGACCTGCCGCAGCGTCTGCAGCAGTCCCGAGCCGACGCCCGCCCGGGCCGGCGGCAGGGTGGCCAGGGCGGCGGACTGGGCGGTGATCAGCGACAGCCCCATGCCGACGCCGAGCACGCCGAGCCAGACCGCCGCCCGCCCGTAGCCGTCGCCGACGCCGGTGCGGCTGCCGAACAGCAGCGCGGCGGCGAGCAGGGCCAGGCCGAGGCTGATCACCGTACGGGCGCCGAGCCGGTCGACCAGCCGGTCGGTGGCCTTGGCGGCGACCAGCAGCCCGAGCATCATCGGCATCAGCCGCAGCCCGCTGCCGAGGGCGTCCGTGCCGAGCACGCTCTGGAAGTAGGGCGGCAGGACGAAGAAGGCGCCGAACAGGACGAGCGAGATCAGCGTGGCCGCGACGGCGGACCAGCGGAAGGTGCGGTCGGCGAGCAGGCCGAGGTCGAGCATCGGGTCGCGCTGCCGGCGGGAGCGCAGCACCAGTGCGGTGAGGGCGAGCAGCGAGCCGGGCAGGGTGCCGAGCACCAGCGGGTCGGTCCAGCCGCGTTCGGCGCCCTCGATGATGCCGTAGGTGAGTCCGGCCAGGCCGGCGGCGGCGAGCACGGTGGCGAGCGGGTCGATCCGGGGCGCGGCCGGGTTGCGGGTCTCGGGCAGCAGCAGCACGCAGGCGGCGATGCCGATCGCGGTGAGCGGGAGGTTGATCGCGAAGATCGAGCCCCACCAGAAGTGCTGGAGCAGGAGGCCGCCGATCAGCGGCCCGAGCGGGGCGCCGAGGGCGATCGCGGCGGCCAGGACCGCGGTGGCCCGGCGCTGCTCGGCGGGCGGGAAGAGGCCGGGGATCACCGCCATCGACATCGGCATCACCAGCGAGGCGGCCAGGCCCATGCCGGTGCGGGCGGCGATCAGGGTGGCGGGGGAGTCGGCGAGCATGCCGACGGCGGAGGCCAGGGCGAACAGGGCGAGTCCGGCGGTGAGCGTGCGGCGGCGGCCGAAGCGGTCGCCGAGCAGGCCGGCCGGGAGCATCACGGCGGCGAAGACCACGGTGTAGGCGTCGACGATCCACTGCTGCTGTCCGGTGCCGGCCCCCAGCTGCGCGGCCAGCGTGGGCAGCGCGACGTTGAGGACCGTCATGTCGAAGCTGACCACCAGGACGCTCAGGGCGACGGCGACCAGGGCGAGCCGGCGGCGCGGATCGGCGGAGGCGGTGGGTGCGGCGGTGGCCGCGGCGGCGGGCGGTGCGGAGGACACGGGTAACCTCCCAGGCATAGTGGGATTCTCTCTCAAATGAGAGTAACTCTCAAAAGATAGCGACCGTCAAGATGCTTCAGGGGTGGCGCATCGGCTACGCTCCGTGATGTGTCCTGGAAGTGCCGCTTCCGCACAAGGAATTGACGCAACGTTGATCTGCCGTTCGCCGCCTCGGGGCGGTTGGCCATGACTGTCGGTAGATACGATGTGGCAATCGGTCAGTGCTGGCCGACGCGTGCCGAGAGCGGAGAAGAGGTGGGGCGGCGGGAGCCGACCACGTGCCCGGCACCGGGAAAGGGGATCGAAGTGGCCGACGCGGACGACAGGCGGACGAGCGCCCAGGTGTGGGGTTCGGCGGTGGTGGTGGGCTCCGCGCTGGCCGTGGTCGCGGCCTATCTGATCAACGGCGCCGCGCTGGTCCTGGCGGTCGCCGGGGCGGAGACCCTGCTGCTCATGGTCTACGTCGCCCGCCGTTGGCGCGCGCTGCACGGCGAGCCGGCCCCGGTCCGGCACCGCCCGCGCCGCGGCATCCCGGACGCCGCGCACTGCGAGCGCTGCCGCCGGGCCCGCGAGGCACTGGACGCCCGGCAGGCGCGGTCCGGCTCGGCGGGCGCGCCCCGGCGGCCCGGTTCCGCGGCGCTCCCGTCGCCGGCCGGACCGCAGCCCGAGCCCTCCCGGGAGCCCCGCCAGGAGCACGGGGAGCGGCACCACGCGCACGGCGGCCACCACCACGCGCCCGGGCCGCTGCAGGACCTCGACCCGCGGCCGGAGCCCGGCGGCGCCGACCACGCGGCCTCCCCGTGCCGCCCGCAGCTCCGGGCCCCGTACGAGCGGCCCTGGACGGCCGAACGGGCGGCCGCCCGGTCCGTGGACCGTTCGACCGCCCGTCGGGGCGCGCCGGGATCAGCCGGCCGTGCTGTACGCCACCAGTGAGACGCCGACGTACTGGACGATGAACGCCCCCAGGGTGAAGGCGTGGAACACCTCGTGGAACCCGAACCAGCGCGGTGAGGGGTTGGGCCGCTTGAGCCCGTACACCACGCCGCCGATGCTGTAGAGCACCCCGCCGACGATCATCAGCACCAGGACGGCGACCCCGCCGGTGCGCAGGAAGTCCGGCAGGAAGAAGGCGGCGGCCCAGCCCAGGGCGAGGTACACCGGCGTGTACAGCCAGCGCGGCGCGCCGACCCAGAACACCCGGAACGCGATCCCGGCCAGCGCGCCGCCCCAGACCGCCCAGAGCAGCAGCTGCTGGTCGGCGCCCTCGAGCAGCAGCATCGTGAACGGCGTGTAGGTGCCCGCGATGATCAGGAAGATGTTCGCGTGGTCCAGCCGGCGCAGCACGGCGTCCCCGCGCGGGCCCCAGTCGAAGCGGTGGTACACCGCGCTGACGCCGAACAGCAGCCAGGCGCTGACCGAGTAGATCGCGCAGGCGATCTTGGCGGGCGTGGAGTCGGCCAGGGATATCAGCACGATCCCGGCGGCCACCGTGGCGGGGAACATCCCGGCGTGCAGCCAGCCGCGCCACTTCGGCTTGCTCTCCGTGCGGGCACTCTCCGCGAGCGCAGCAGCAGTCATGCGCTGCATGCTACCCGCTACCTACGGACCCGTAGGTTACTCGCGCGTAGGAAGTGGTGATCATCACTCTTAGACGTTTTGGAGTATTTGGAGTGTGGCCCCGCCCACTCCACCGCCGATGTGACCGGCATGTTACTCATAAGTAATCATACTTGTTGTAGTAAAAGATGCGTCAATTTCGACGCTGCGCCGCGTTCGAGCCTTGAGTCCGGGGCTACGCTGCAAGCACCCTCAGACCCCCGCGACGCCGTCTCCTCGCCGAGATGGCGTGAAACGGAGCGATCGTGTCGTACGAGATCTCTGCTCTCAGCGCATCCGCGCCCACCCGCCACAAGCAGCTGCTCGCTTGGGTGAGCGAGATCGCCGAGCTCACCCAGCCGGACCGCATCGAGTGGTGCGACGGTTCCGACGAGGAGTACCAGCGCCTCGCGGACCTGCTGGTGGCGCAGGGCACCTTCAAGAAGCTCAACGAGGAGAAGCGCCCCAACTCCTACTACGCCGCCTCGGACCCGACGGACGTGGCGCGCGTGGAGGACCGCACCTTCATCTGCTCCGAGCAGGAGAAGGACGCCGGACCGACCAACAACTGGAAGGCCCCCGCCGAGATGCGGGCCGTCTTCCAGGGCGAGCAGGGTCTCTTCCGCGGCGCGATGAAGGGCCGCACGATGTACGTCGTGCCCTTCTCGATGGGCCCGGTCGGCTCCCCGCTGGCCGCGTACGGCGTCGAGATCACCGACTCCGCCTACGTCGCCGTCTCCATGCGCGTGATGACCCGGATGGGTCAGGCCGTGCTGGACCAGCTCGGCGAGGACGGCGACTTCGTCAAGGCCGTGCACACCGTCGGCGCCCCGCTCGCCGAGGGCCAGGCGGACGTGCCGTGGCCGTGCAACACCACCAAGTACATCTCGCACTTCCCGGAGACCAAGGAGATCTGGTCCTTCGGCTCGGGCTACGGCGGCAACGCCCTGCTCGGCAAGAAGTGCTACGCGCTGCGCATCGCCTCGACCATGGCCCGTGACGAGGGCTGGCTGGCCGAGCACATGCTCATCCTGAAGCTCACCCCGCCGAACGGCGAGGCCAAGTACGTCGCGGCCGCCTTCCCCTCGGCCTGCGGCAAGACCAACCTGGCCATGCTCCAGCCGACGGTCCCGGGCTGGAAGGTCGAGACGATCGGCGACGACATCGCCTGGATGCGGTTCAACAAGGAGGACGGCCGCCTCTACGCGATCAACCCCGAGGCCGGCTTCTTCGGCGTCGCCCCCGGCACCGGCGTGGACACCAACGCCAACGCGATCGAGACCCTCTGGGGCAACACCGTCTTCACCAACGTCGCCCTCACCGACGACGGCGACGTGTGGTGGGAGGGCCTCACCGAGGAGCCCCCGGCGCACCTGACCGACTGGCGCGGCAACGACTGGACCCCCGAGTCCGGCACCCCGGCCGCCCACCCGAACGCCCGCTTCGCCGTCCCGGCCGCGCAGTGCCCGACCATCGCCCCGGAGTGGGAGGACCAGGCGGGCGTGCCGATCTCGGCGATCCTGTTCGGCGGCCGCCGCGCCACCGCCGTCCCGCTGGTCACCGAGTCCTTCGACTGGCAGCACGGCGTCTTCCTCGGCGCCAACATCGCCTCCGAGAAGACCGCCGCCGCCGAGGGCACCGTCGGCGAGCTGCGCCGCGACCCGTTCGCGATGCTGCCGTTCTGCGGCTACAACATGGGCGACTACTTCGCCCACTGGCTGAAGGTCGGCGCCCAGGCGGACCCCGCCAAGCTGCCGAAGATCTACTACGTCAACTGGTTCCGCAAGAACGCCGAGGGCAAGTTCGTCTGGCCCGGCTACGGCGAGAACAGCCGCGTGCTCAAGTGGATCGTCGAGCGCCTGGAGGGCACCGGCGAGGGCGTCGAGACCCCGATCGGCGTGCTGCCGACCGTCGACGGCTTCGACCTGGGAGGCCTGGAGCTGTCCAAGGAGGACCTCGACCTGCTCTTCACCGTGGACGCCGACATCTGGCGCCAGGAGGCCGCCCTCGTGCCGGCCCACCTGGAGACCTTCGGCGACCACACCCCGAAGGAGCTGTGGGACGAGTACCGGAACCTCGTCGCGCGCCTCGGCTGAGCCTGAGCCTCAGCCGGGAGAGAGGCGGGCGCGCGGCACGAACCGCGCGCTCCGCCGAGCGGCAGGACGGCCGGAGTTCCGCCGGGCGATTTTCCCCCGACCAAGGAGATCGCCCGGGCCGGGACTCCGGCCGTAGTGTTTTCCCGGCGGCCCCCGCCGGAGGCCACGGCTGGACGTACGCCCCGCCCGGGGCTACGGCTGGACGTAGCCGTCGAGGAAGTCGCCGATCCGGGTCACCGCGTCGGTGATCTCCTCCGCCCGGGGCAGCGTGACCAGCCGGAAGTGGTCCGGCTCGGGCCAGTTGAAGCCGGTGCCCTGGACCAGCAGGATGCGCTGGGAGCGCAGCAGGTCGAGCACCATCTGGGCGTCGTCCTTGATCTTGTGGACCTTGGGGTCCAGCCGGGGGAAGGCGTACAGCGCGCCCTTGGGCTTGACGCAGCTGACCCCCGGGATCCGGTTCAGCAGCTCGTACGCGGCGTCGCGCGAGGCGTGCAGCCGGCCGCCGGGCAGCACCAGGTCGCGGATCGACTGCCGCCCGCCGAGCGCGGCGGCCACCGCGTGCTGCGCGGGCATGTTGGCGCACAGCCGCATCGAGGCGAGCACCGTCAGGCCCTCGATGTAGCTGCGGGCCCGGTGCCGGTCGCCCGACAGCACCATCCAGCCGGAGCGGAAGCCCGCGACCCGGTACGCCTTGGACAGCCCGTTGAAGGTGATGCAGAGCAGGTCCGGGGCCAGGGTGGCCAGCGGGACGTGCTCGGCGTCGTCGTAGAGGATCTTGTCGTAGATCTCGTCCGCGTAGACCACCAGCTGGTGCCGGCGGGCGATCTCCGCGATGCCCTCCAGCACCTCGCGCGGGTAGACCGCGCCGGTCGGGTTGTTCGGGTTGATCACCACGATGGCCCTGGTCCGGTCGGTGACCTTGGCCTCGATGTCGGCGAGGTCCGGGTACCACTCGGACTGCTCGTCGCAGCGGTAGTGCACCGCGGTGCCGCCGGCCAGCGAGACCGAGGCGGTCCACAGCGGGTAGTCCGGGGCCGGGACGAGCACCTCGTCGCCGTCGTCCAGCAGCGCGGTCATGGCCAGCTGGATCAGCTCGGAGACGCCGTTGCCGAGGAAGACGTCGTCGACCGAGAGGCCGTGCAGCCCGCGGTCCTCGTAGTGCATGACCACCGCGCGGCGGGCGGAGAGCAGACCCTTGGAGTCGCCGTAGCCGTGCGCGGTGGCGAGGTTGCGCAGGATGTCCTGGAGGATCTCCGGGGGCGCCTCGAACCCGAAGGTGGCCGGGTTGCCGGTGTTGAGCTTCAGGATGCGGTGGCCCTGTTCCTCCAGCCGCATCGCCTCGTCGAGCACCGGGCCGCGGATGTCGTAGCAGACATTGGCGAGCTTGCTGGACTGGATGACCTGCATGTCCGCCTACTTTAGGGGTACGGAGGGGGCGTGCGGCGGGTCTCCGCGGGGGCGCTTCCGAGGGCCCGCACGGCCCCCTTGGATCGCCAGGCGGGGGTGCCGGGCAGCCTTCCGAACCGGCAGTCGAATGTCCGGAATGCTCCTGTATGCGAGGAGCGTCGCCGCACCGCCGGCCGGAACGAGACGGACGGCACACTGCCCGGCGCGGGAGGATGCGGCCGGTGCGTCGGTCGAGGAGGGGGTGCGCCGGTGGTCCCGGTCGTGGTCGCGGCGGTGCTGGTCGGTCTCCTGGCGGCTCCGCCGCTGCGCGGGCTGATCGCCCGGTACGCGGTGCCGGAGGGCGAGCCCCGGTGCGAGGACTGCCCGTCCTGCGGGCGCCGGGTGCGCCTGCTGCCGCCGACCGGGCGCTGCCCGGGCTGCCGGGAGCGGCTGGGCGCCGGCCCCGGGTCGGTGGAGGTGGTCGCGGCGGCGGCGGCCGTCGCGGTGGCGTACGCGGCGGACCGGCTGGTGGTGGTGACCCTGGCGCTGGCCTGGGCGGCGGCGCTCGGCGTGGTGCTCGGCTTCGTCGACGCGCGGGTGCGCCGGCTGCCGTACCGGCTGACCGTGCCGCTGCTCGGCGGGGTGTCCGCGCTGCTGCTGGCGGCGGCGCCGACGGTCGGCCCCGGGGTGCTGCTGCGCTGCCTGCTGGTCGCGCTCACGGTCGGGGGTCTGCTCGAACTGGCCGTCTGGCTGGGCGCGTTGGGCCCCGGGGACTCCCCGCTCGGGCTCGCCCTGGGCGGGCTGCTCGGCTGGTACGGCTGGTCGGTGGCGCTCGGCGGGCTGTTCGCGGCGATGGTGCTCGCCGGGCTGTGGGGCACCCTGCGGGCCGCCGCCGCGCAGGCCCGCCGCCCCCCGCTGCGCCGGCTCGACCACCCGGTAGGCCCGTTCCAGCAGCACGGAGCCCTC
>NZ_JBEXJK010000182.1:0-16069 GCF_040609095.1 Kitasatospora sp. NPDC004799 | reverse complement strand
CCCGCGGGCGCCGCAGGAGGCCCGCCCGCTGCTGCCGCTGCTGGCCGCCAAGTACAGGAAGAGCCTGGAGCAGCCCCGTGGTTAGGCTGGCGAACCGGGGCGGCGCGCGTCCTCCGGCGCGCGCACTTCGCCGCACACGAGGGCAGAGAGATGGCTGCGCTACCTGAGGGCACACCCTGTTGGGCCGACGCGACGTTCACCGACCTGGAGGGCGCGAAGGCCTTCTACGGCGACGTGCTCGGCTGGACCTTCGGCGAGAGCTCGGCCGAGTTCGGCCACTACACCCAGGCGTACGCGGACGGGAAGGCGGTCGCCGCGATCGTGCCGCCGATGCCCGGCACGGAGGCCCGATCGGCCTGGTGCCTGTACCTGGCCTCGCCGGACGCCGGTGCCACCGCGGCGCGGATCCGCGCCAACGGCGGCGAGGTGGTCATGGGCCCGCTGCCGATCGGCGACATCGGCACGATGGTGCTCGCCAAGGACCCGGCCGGGGTGGTGTTCGGCGTCTGGGAGGCCGGGCGGCACGAGGGCTTCGAGAAGCAGGGCGAGCCCGGCGCGTACAGCTGGGCCGAGGTGGTGACCCGCGAGCCGGCCGCGGCGGACGCGTTCTTCCCGGCGGTCTTCCCGTACGGCGTGCGGAGGATGGACTCCGAGGAGTTCGACTACCGGATCTTCCAGGTCGGCGACCGGCCGGTGCTGGGCCGGATGGGAGCGGAGAGCGGCTTCCTGCCGCCGCAGGCTCCCTCCTACATCAGCGTCTACTTCGCGGTGGACGGCACCGACGCCGCGGTCGAACGCCTGACGGCGCGCGGCGGCGACGTGTACTTTGGGCCGTCGGACAGCCCGTTCGGCCGGTTCGCGGGGGTCGGCGACCCGCAGGGGGCGGCCTTCGGGCTGATCGACCTCGGACGGACGGTCGGCGAGCAGCCGAGGACGGTGGACGTCTGATGCGGCGGCGGGCGGCGGGGCGACGGACGGGAGCGGACCGTGGGTGAGCGCGAGGAACTCGTCGAGACCCTGGACAAGCACCGCGACCTGCTGCGGCGCACCGTACGGGACCTCACCGACGCGCAGGCGGCCGAGCGCACCACGGTCAGCGAGCTGTGCCTCGGCGGGCTGGTCAAGCACGTGGCGGCGGTCGAGGCGCGCTGGGCGCGGTTCATGACCGGCGGCGCGGAGGCGATGCGGGGCCGGAACGGGGAGCACGGCCCCGACAACGCGGAGGTGTGGGCGGCCCAGTTCCGGATGGTGGAGGGCGACACGCTGGCCGGGCTGCTCGCCGAGTACGAGCGGGTCGCGCGCGAGACGGACGAGCTGGTCCGGACCGTGCCCGACCTCGGCCTCGCCCACGAACTGCCGGCCGCGCCCTGGTTCCCGCCGGGCACGACCTGGTCGGTCCGGCGGGTGCTGCTGCACCTGATCGCCGAGACCGCGCAGCACGCCGGGCACGCGGACATCATCCGGGAGTCGCTGGACGGGGCGAAGTCGATGGGCTGAGCGGTGCTGCTGGGCTGAGCGGTGCTGCTGGGCTGAGCGGCGCCGACGACGGTGTGTGTCACGGCAGCTGCACGCCGAGGAGGTCGCGCAGCGCCCGGCCGCCGTCCGGGGTGACCCGCAGCGCCCGGCCGGAGCCGATCCGCTCCACCCAGGCGCGGTCCAGCGCGGCCCCGCAGAGTGCCGCGCCCAGCGCCCCGCCCAGGTGGGTGCGGCGCTCCGTCCAGTCCAGGCAGCCGCGCACCACCGGCCGTCCGCCCCGGCGGCCCGCGCGCGGCGGCAGCTCGATCCCCTGCGCGGCCAGCCAGTCCCGGCCGCGCTCGGTGACGGCCAGCCCGCCCTCCTCGGTGACCAGGCCGCGGGCGAGCAGCGCGTCCGACACGGCCACGCCGAGGTGCCCGGCCAGGTGGTCGTAGCAGGTGCGGGCGCGGGCCTCGGCGCTCATCCGGGTGGCCTCGCCCAGGTTGCGGGGCGCGGTCGCGGGGCCGGGGGCGGACTCGGCGAAGACGGTCAGGTCCTCGATCAGCGTGGCCACCGCGGGGGTGGCCAGCCGGACGTACCGGTGCCGGCCCTGCCGCTCCTCGGCCAGCAGTCCACCCGCGATCAGCCGGGACAGGTGCTCGCTGGCGGTGGACGGTGCGACGCGCGCGTGCCGGGCCAGTTCGCCGGCGGTCCAGGCGCGGCCGTCGAGCAGCGCGCTGCAGAAGGCGGCGCGGGTGGGGTCGGCGAGCAGGGCGGCGAGGGAGGCGAGGGTCATGCCTCCATGGTCGGGGTGTGCGGAGGTGCGTGCGCCCGTGGGCGGAGCGGGGGACATGCCTCCAGGCTCGCCCGCGCACGGTTCGGCCGGCGCCGAAACGACCCGGGGCCACGATGACGGCATGAGCGAAACCACGGTGGTCGCCGAATCCGCGACCCTGACCTTCTCCCGCTACGCGGACGTGACGGCGGCCCTGGACGACCCGGCACTGGTCCCGCTGCCCGCCGCGTCCGGCGCCGCCCCCGGCACGGTGGCCTGGCTGCGGTCCGCCGTCGCCCGGTTCAGCTCCGGCGAACCGCACGCCCGGCGCCGGGCGCTGGTGCTCGCCGACCTGGAGCGGCTGGACCCGGCCCGGCTGCGGGTGGCCGCGGCCGGCGGCTTCGAACCCGATGTGCGGCTGCGGGTGGTCCGGGTGCTCGCGGCGGAGCTCGGGCTGGCGGACCCGGAGGGCGTGGCGCGGGACGTCGCGGCGGTGTCCCGGGCGTACTTCGCCGACGCGTCGGACGGCCCGGGGGCGGACGCGTCGGCGGACACGGCGCCGGCGGACGCGGCGGTGGCCCGGCTGCTGCCCGCGATGGGGGACGGGGACGAGGAGACGGCCGCGAACCGGATCGGCCTGCTCGTCCAGGCCTGCGACGC
This sequence comes from Kitasatospora sp. NPDC004799, assembly GCF_040609095.1. NCBI lineage: Bacteria > Bacillati > Actinomycetota > Actinomycetes > Kitasatosporales > Streptomycetaceae > Kitasatospora > Kitasatospora sp. NPDC004799. Next base: position 13,179 of record NZ_JBEXJK010000182.1, on the reverse strand, counting down.
CACCGCCGCGCTGGTCGAGGGCGCCCGCCGGCACGGGGTCGGCCCGGCCGCCGTGCTGCGCACGGACCCGCCGGTCCGGGTGATGCGCCGGCTCGCCGCCCGGGCGACCGAGATCGGTGGGGTCGCGGTGCCGGCCGGGGCGCGGGTCCTGCTCGACGTCGCGGCGGCCCAGGCCGGTGCGCCGGAGGGCGTCGCGCTGGCCTTCGGCGCCCCGCCCCGGAGCTGCCCGGGCCGCGCGCAGGCCCTGGCCGTCGCCGAGGGCATCCTGTACGGCGCCTCCGACCCGGCGGACACCGGGACGCTCTCGGGGCCGTCCGTGCCGGACCTCGGCAAGGCCGAACTCGCCGCGCTGGTACCGGAGATGGTCGAGCGCGTGCTCGCGCTGGCGGCCGATTGGGCGGCCTGGGACGGGTGCCCGATCGTCAACGGCGAAGGCCGAACCTACGCACCGCACAAGGCGGTTCGCCGGATCACCGACCATCTCCTCGACCACCTGGCCGAGTTGGACGCGCGGCTGGCCGGTGCACCGACCGAACCGGACCGCTGGCACGCCTCCGGCGTCACCACTGCGGCCGACCTCGCCCCGTTCACCACCGCCGACCTGGACGAGGCCCGCAGCCGGCTGACCCGGCTGGCCGGGATCTGGTCCCGGCGGATCGCCGCGCTGCCGGACGAACGGCTGGACGACTCGCCGGGGACGGGCTGGAGCTTCCGGCAGATCGTCTGGCACGTCGCCGAGGCCGGGGACTACTACGCGGACGCGGTCGGGCGCCTGGCGGCTCCGGCCGGCAGAGCGGCCGACTCGTCCGGAGGCCCCACGGGCACGACCGACACCCCCTCGAAGACGACCGGCGACCGCCCGACGGGCGCGACCGGAAACCCCACGAACGAGCCGACGGAGACCACCCGATGACACTGACCCCCTTCGCCGCCCTGCACCACCGCCCCGGCCACCCGCTGCTGCTCCCCAACGCCTGGGACCACGCCTCGGCCGTCGCCCTCGCCGCCCAGGGCCACCCCGCGATCGGCACCACCAGCCTGGGCGTGGCCGCCGTCGCCGGCCTGCCCGACGGCGCCGCCGCCACCCGCACGGAGACCGTACGGCTGGCGCACCGGCTCGGGCGCGGCGGCTTCCTGCTCAGCGTCGACGTGGAGTCCGGGTTCAGCGACGACCCGGACGAAGTGGCCGAGCTGGCCGTGGAGTTGGCGAAGGCCGGCGTGGTCGGCATCAACCTGGAGGACGGTCGGGCGGACGGCACGCTGGCCGCGTCCGCCCGCCACGCCGAGAAGATCGAGGCGGTGAAGGCGGCCGTGCCGGAGCTGTTCGTGAACGCCCGCACCGACACCTACTGGTCCGGGCAGGAGGCCCCCGAGGCGGAGGCGCTCCGGCGCCTGGACGCCTACCAGCAGGCGGGCGCGGACGGCGTGTTCGTCCCCGGACTGGCCGATCCGGCGGTGATCGGCCGGATGGCCGGGGCACTGGCCGTTCCGCTCAACATCCTCTGGACGCCGGGCGGCCCGGGCCTCGCCGAGCTGGCCGCGCTCGGGGTGGCCCGGGTCAGCATGGGCTCGCTGCTGTACCGGGCGGCGCTGGCGGCGGCGGTGGCCACGGCGGCGGCCGTCGCGGCGGGCGAGCCGGTCGGGCCGGTGCCGGGGTACGCGGAGGTCCAGGCGCTCAGCGGGAGTCCGTCACGGCACTGAGCCGGAGCGGGGCACGGTACGGCACTGAGCCGGAGCGGGGCACGGTACGGCACTGAGCCGGAGCCGGGCACGGCACGGCACTGAGCCGGAGCCGGGCACGGCACTGAGCCCCGGCGCCGGGGAGATCAGCCCCGGCGCCGGGCGGCCAGGGCCGCCTCGACCCCGTCCAGGATGACGTCGACCCCACGGCCGAAGTTGCTGTCCCGGCCCGCGGCGACCTCCTCCGGCACCTCGGTGGTGTACAGCCGGTGCAGCCGCGGGAACTCCTTGGTGGCCTCGATGACGGCGGGCAGCAGCCGGTTCATCCACTCCTGCTCGTCCTGGCCGCTGCGGGCCAGCGCGGTCACCCAGGAGGCCTCCACGCAGGCCGTCCCGATGGTGTAGCCCATCACCGCGCTCATCGCGTCGTTCGCCTCGCCGGTGTCGAAGCCGGCCGTCTCCATCACGGCCAGGAAGGTCTCGGAGAGCCGCATCCAGTTGGGGCCGAGGTAGATCATCCCGACGTCGCCGATCACCGAGACCATCCACGGGTGGCGCATGATGGCCGCGCGCATGCCCTCGGCCAGCTCCATGACCTTCGCGCGCCAGACCTCGGGCACCTCGGAGCCCTCGGCCGCGGGCTGCGGGAGGCCGCCGAAGATCTGGTCGACGACCAGGGCGAGCAGCTCGTCCTTGTTGGCGACGTGGGTGTAGAGCGAGGTCGCGCCGGCGTTCAGGCGGGCGGCGAGCTTGCGCATGCTCAGCGCCTCGATGCCGTCGGAGTCCAGCAGCGCGAAGGCCTCGGCGACGATCTGCTCGCGGCTGAGGGCGGGCTGTTCCCGCCGCCGCTGCGGGCGGTTCCACGGCGTGGGGATGCCCGGGGTCGTTCCGTCCTCTGATGTGGCCGCCATCGGGCCCTCCTCGTCGATCGTCCGGACCTGGTCGGTTCGGCGCAGCTCGTACGGGCTGCTGCGAACAGTGTACGGCGAAGCGAACAGTGTGCGGAGGTCGAACGGTGTACGGCGTTGCGAACAGTGTGCGGTGTCCGTACAGTGTTCGGAGCGGCGCACACCGTACCCCCTGGGGACGGAGGGCGGTGTGCCCGCGACGACTTCCGCGCGGCTTCGGCCACGGCCACGGCGACTGCCACGGCCCACGGCCACTGCCCGCGCGTCGATTCCGAAGCTCGAAGGGGGAAACGCCGTGGAACGTCATCCGCAGCGCTGGCTCATTCTGGTCGTGCTCTGCCTCAGCAGCCTGGTGCTGGTGATCGACAACATGGTGCTCACGGTGTCCATCCCGCCGATCGCGGAGGACCTCAAGGCCGGGGCGCAGGACATCCAGTGGATCATCGACTCGTACATCCTGGTCTTCGCCGGCCTGCTGCTCACCTCGGGCAGCCTCTCCGACCGCTTCGGACGGCGGAAGGTGATGATCGTCGGACTGGCGCTGTTCGGCGCCGCCTCCCTGGTCGCGGCGTACGCCGGAAGCCCCGGTGAGCTGATCGCCGGGCGCGTCCTGATGGGCGTCGGCGGCGCGCTGGTCATGCCGAGCACGCTCTCCATCCTGATCACCGTCTTCGACGACGAGGAGCGCCCGAAGGCGATCGCCGCCTGGAGCGCGGTGGCCATGATCGGCCTGGTCGGCGGTCCGGTGCTGGGCGGCGCGCTGATCGCGCACTTCTGGTGGGGCGCGGTCTTCCTGCTCAACGTGCCGATCGCGGCGGTCGCCATCCTCGCCGCGATGCTGCTGATGCCGGAGTCCAAGGGGCCGTGGCGCCGGCCCGACCTGCCGGGCATGGTGCTGTCGATGGTCGGCATGACGGCGCTGGTCTGGTCGATCATCGTGCTGCCCCGGGACGGCTTCGCCAGTGCGAGCACCCTCGGCGCGCTGCTGCTCGCGGTGGCCTCGCTGGTCGGCTTCGCCGTCCGTCAGCTCCGTACCGACTCGCCGATGGTCCCGATCAAGCTGTTCCGCAACCGGGTCTTCACCGGCGCCAGCTTCTCGCTCGTCCTGCTGACCTTCGCCACCGGCGGGCTGATGCTGGTCCTCACCCAGTACCTCCAGTTCGTGCTGGAGTTCTCGCCCACCGACACCGGCCTCGCCTTCATCCCGCTGGCCATCGCCTCGCTGGTGTTCAACGCGCTCGGCGCGGTGCTCGGCAAGAAGGTCTCGGCCCGGGTGCTGACCTCGATCGGCATGCTGATCATCGCGGGCGGCTTCGGGCTGCTGGCCACCCTCTCGGTCGGCGACGGCTTCACCAAGGTCGCCCTGGCCATGCTGGTGCTCGGCGTCGGCTCCGGCCTCGGCATGCCGGCCGCCGCCAACGCCCTGATGAGCGCCATCCCCAGCGAGCACGCAGGCGTCGGCTCGGCGCTCAACGACACCATCCAGCAGTCCGGCGCGGCGCTCGGCGTGGCCATCCTCGGCACCGTGCTCTCCAGCACCTACACCGGTGCGATGCCCGACGCCGCCCCCGACGCCGCCCGCCACGACATCACCGGCGCGCTCGCGGTGGCCGGTTCCACCGGGGACGGCGGGCTGGTCGCGACCGCCCGGGAGGCGTTCAACACCGCCACCTCCACCACCTTCACGGCGGGTGCCGTCGCGGTCGTCGCGGCCGCGGTGCTCACCCTGGTGCTGATGCGGAACGGCCGGAAGGGCGCCGCCGCGGGGGCCGAGGGCTCGGCGGAGCCCGCGGTCGAGTCGGTCGGCTGACGTTCTGACCCGCCCGGCTCGCCTGGGCCGCCTGGCCCGTCCGGCCTTCACGGCTCGACCCTCGTCCGGCCTTCACGGCCCCGGCTGCCTCGTGCGGCCGGGGCCGTCGGCGTCCGCGCGCCCCCGAACCCCGGGGCGTAGCCTCACGGCATGGACTCCGAGTACCTGGAGCGCGCGTCCCGGCTGCCCGGCGCGGTGGTGTGGACGAAGGGGCGTGCCGACGTCGGGCCTACGGGCGAGGCCCAGGCCGGGCCCGTCCTGCCCGACGGCTGCATGGACCTGCTGTGGACGGAGGGGCGGCTGCTGGTCGCCGGACCGGACACCCGCGCCTTCCGCCCCGGCCCCGGACTGCGCGGTCCGTGGGCAGGCGTCCGTTTCCGCCCCGGCGCCGCCCCCGCCCTGCTCGGTGTCCCCGCGCACGAACTACGGGACCGCCGCGTCGACTTGGCCGACCTGCGGCCCGCGGCCGAGGTCCGGCACCTCACCGGACGCATCGACGCCGCCCCCGACCCGGCCGCCGCGCTGGAGTCCCTGGCCCTGCGCCTGGCGGCCGAGGCGCGGCCCGAGGACCCGCTGATCCGCGCAACGGCCGACTCGCTGGCCGCCGGTCGGTCCGTCGCCGCGACGGCCGAGGCGGTCGGCCTCGGCGCGCGCCAGCTCCACCGCCGCTCGCTGGCCGCCTTCGGCTACGGCCCCAAGACCCTCGCCCGGATCCTGCGCATGCAGCGCGCCCTGGCACTCGCCCGCTCCGGCATCCCGCTCGCCGCCACGGCGGCCCGGACCGGCTACGCGGACCAGGCCCACCTGTCCCGCGACGTACGGGAGTTGGCGGGCCTGCCGGTGACCGCTCTGCTGCTCTAGCCGTCCTCCGGCAGCGGTGCGAGCAGATCCACACCGTTGCCGTCCGGGTCGTGCACCACCGCGTAGCGCTGCCCCCAGAAGGCGTCCCACGGCGCCAGCTCCCCGTGGTACCCGGCGCCCGTCAGCTCCTCGTACAGCGCGTCCACCTGCGCCGGGCCCGTGCAGCGGAATGCCAGCGCGGTACGCGTCCCGCCGCTCGGCGGCTGCCAGGCGGGGTGGAACGACCGGATGGTGGCCTCGGTGTCGAGCACCAGGAGCGGCCCGCCCGGCAACTCGCCCTCGACGTGCGGCTCCTGCTCGACCCCCTCAGCGAACCCCACCCCCAGGCGCCGGTAGAAGGCGACCGAGGCGGCCATGTCCGACACGACCAGCCCGACGAAGGCGAAACGCGGTGCGGATGCGCTGTTCATGCCCGCCACGCTAGGCACCCTCCGCCCGCCCGGTCTTGAACGAATCGGACGCCTTCGGCCGGCCGACGGGAGCTGCACTGACCGACTCGGCCCGCCGGCGGGAGCCGCCCCGCCCGCTTTCGACACGCCGGTGGGAGCTGCCCCGCCCGCCTTCGGCCCGCCGGTGGGCGCTACGCCGCCGCCCAGCGGCGCAGGACGGCGGTCGCCGTCTCGGCCTCGGCGGCGGGCAGTTGGGCGATGCGTGCCGCGTGCGTGCCGCCCGGCACCCGGAACAGGTAGGAGTCCCGGGAGCCTTGGCCCAGCCGGAACGGCTCGGCCACCGCCGGGTCGGCGGCGCCGTTGACGAACATCAGCCGGTCACCGCGGGTGCGGACCCACCGGTCCACGTCGCGCATCGCCTGCGGCCGGTAGCGCAGCGGGACGTCGCGGGGGACGAAGGAGCGCGCCTCGGTGGCACCCGGGTACCGGAGCAGGTCGGCCAGGTGGTCCGTCTCGACCGGGAAGTACCCCAGCTGGGTGCCCAGTTGGTAGAAGTACGGAACGAACTGGTTCGCCACCGAGTCGGCGTAGACCGGGAGTTGGGCGACGTCGGAGAGCCAGCCGTACAGCGCGTCGTCGGTGGCGTCCGGGGCCGGTACGGCCGGGCAGGCGGCCTGTCCGCGGCCCTGCCAGAACATGAACGGCGCCCGCAGTACGGCGATTTCGAAGGCCTTGTCGGCGCTGCCGATCAGCTGGAAGCCGTCGCCCCGGGCGTCCGCCCAGGCCTGGTAGCGGGCGACCAGGGCGGTGCGGCGTTCCAGCAGGGCGCGCTGGGCGGCCTGCAGGGCGTCGCGGCATGCGGGGGTGCCGACGGTGCGCAGGAAGTCGAGGTAGGCGGAGTCCTCGTGGTCGTCGATGTTGTTCGGCGCGGAGTAGGCGACCGAGCCGGCCACGTCCTGCGGGTAGAAACGGCGGTGGTAGACGGTGGCCATGCCGCCCTTGCTGCCGCCGGTGGAGATCCAGGCGGCCCGGTAGACCTGGCGCAACGCCTCGACCACGTGGTGGTGGTCGGCCGCGGCCTGCTGGATGTCGAGGTCGTCCCAGTCCGCGGGCTCGGGGCGGGAGCTGCCGAAGAAGCGCTGCTCGGTGCTCACCTGGTTGGCGTCCAGCAACTCGGTGGGCTCCGAGCGGGATTGATTGGTGGAGACGGTGTAGCCGCTAGTGAACAGCACGGTGGGCCGGTCGGTGCTCCGGTGCAGGAGGGTGAGGCGCTGTTCGAAGCCGCCCTTCTCCGGGTGGCGGTGGTCGGCGGGCTGGTGCAGGGCCAGGACGAAGAAGCGGAACCCGGGTGCGGCCGGCTTCTCCTCCACGACGCGCAGGCCCGGCACCGCCTCGATGGCCGACCGGATGTCGGCCGGTCCCGTCCCCGGCGCCGCCGCGGCGGCCGCGCTGGGCACCGCGGCCGCCGATCCGGCCAGCAGGGCCGCCGCGGTGGCCTGAGCCAGCAGCCGTCCGATTCGGTTTCGCTTGCGCAGCATGGTTGCCTCCCCGGTTGGTCGATGCCCCGAGTCAACCGGGACGGCGAGCACCGCGGATCCCGCCGGGGCGGGGCCGTGCCTCCCTCCCGCGGGGGAGGGGCGGCGCCCGGGTGGGCACCGGGGCGGCGGCTGCGCGGGCACCGGGGCGGCACCCGCAGGGGCACCGGGGCGGCTGGCCGTCACGCTCCGCCCGCGAGGTCGCGCAGTGTCGCCTCGGCCTCCGGGGTCAGGACGAGCGGGCCCCGCCCGGTCGTCCACACCGCCCGGATGTCGAGCCTGCGCAGGCGCCAGCCGTCGGAGGTGCGCACCGCCTCGCCGGTGAACGTGCCGCCGACGTCGAAGTGGCCGCCGGGTTCCTCGCCCCGCGCCTGCTGGGTGGAGGCGAGGTGGACGTGGGTCATGACGGCGTTCCAGCGCACCGCGGCCCGGTCCCCGTCCAGGTCGATCATGTAGTTGGCGCCCACGTGCTGGGTCCGCTCGAACTTCCCGAGCGTCGCCTGCTCGGACTCGGCCAGCCCGTCGATCCCCTCGTGCCGGCCCACCGGCGAGGTGATCCGCACGTCGGGGGTGAAGTAGCGCCGCGCCCACGCGTCGTCGAACCGGCCGCCGTCGCGGGGCACCGTGTCGAGGCTGATCAGGTAGCCGTCGATGAGGCCGGTGATGTCGGCGCGGTCGGTGAGCGCCTGGACCCGCCGCTCGAGGGCGGCGAGGTCCGCGGTGGTGGTGGTCATGGCCGTAGCTCCCCGGGATCGCGGTGCGTGGCGCGGCCGGTCCGGCCGCGCACCAGGGAGACTAGAACCTCAAGTCAACTTGAGATCAAGGCCTCGGCCCGGGCCGGCCTTCCTCAGACGGCCGGGTAGCGGATCGAACCCAGCGGCGGGCAGGGCCCGAGCGTGCTCCCGGCACCGGGCCGCTCGACGAAGGCGCGGGCCTCGGCGGCCCGCCGGCGCCGCTCCTCCAACTCGTCGGCGTGCCAGGCGTCGAGGCCGGCGCGGGGCTGGTCCCAGGTGCCGTCGATGAGACTGAGGCTGGTGTTGCCGGAGCTGCGCTGGAACTCGGCCCGTACGGCGGCCTGTTGGATCGCGCTCTGGAGCGCGGCGAGGTCGATGCGGGTGATCAGGACGCCGGGGGTGTCCGGTTCGCGGGTGGGCATCGGGGCCTGCGGGAGCAGGGACACCCCGGTGTCGAGGCGGCCGATGTTGTCGACGGCCGCGGTCTGGGCGTCCCTCGCCGCGGTCTGCATCTCCCGGTGCAGCCACAGGAACTCGTCGAGGTCCCCCTGGGTGATGCGCATCCGCTCGTACAGCGCCCGGAAGCGGGGCTCGCGGTGCAAGGGCTGGAAGAAGGGGAGGTGGAGCGCCACGCAGTCGTTGAAGCCGGCCGCCACCGCGGCCTCCAGGTGGAGAACCGCCAGGTCCGCCTGGCCGCGCGCGAGCGCCAGCTCGCCGAGGTTCCCGTGGGCCGCGGCAGCGAGCCACCACCCGTCGGGCCCGAGCGCCGCGGCGCGCCCGACGATGTCCTGGAGGCCCGCCACCACGTCGACCCTCCGCGGCGCACCCAGGACCACACCCATGACCGACGACGCGTCCGGCCCCGACCCGGCGGCACTGTTGGCCAGGTGCGCCACCAGCAGTTCGTGAACCCGGGCGGCCAGTGAGCTGACGGTGTCGACCATGGATCTCCTCGGACCTCGACGGTGAAGACCACAACGGGAGTCGAGCCTGCGGCCACCCCCGTGAAGATGACGGGCAGACACCGCGATCGGTTCCTGCCCACCCACCCCACCGAAACCACCCCCACCAAGCACCGAAGGCCCCGCCGGCGAACCGGTCGGGACCTTCGATCAAGGAGAGGGCCTCGGTTGACGTGGTCCGGCACGCGGCGGTGCCCGACCGCTCAGCCGAACAGGAGTTCCGCCGCCGGGGTGTGGTTCCCGGTCGCCGAGGCTCCGGCCATCGCCGAGGCCGCCGTCGCCGGCTCGGTGCCGGGCGGTACCACCAGGAGCAGGAAGTGGTCCTGGAAGCCCCGGGTGACGCTGATCGTCGCGTCGCTGCCGGTGAACCAGTTGATCCGGACCGTCAGGCCGTTCGCCGCCACGGACCGGGGCACGCCGTCCCAGGTCGAGGTGTCGAGGCCGACCCGGACGATGCGCCCGACGTGGGCGCCGAGCGCGGTGATCAGGTCCGGAAGCTCGGCGAGGACGTGGTTCGAGCGGGGCCACCAGGCGCCGTCGAAGACGCCCTCCCGCGACATGGTCGGTTCCAGTTCCAGACGAGGCAGCAGCGGGGCGTCGGGCACTGCCCACGGCCCGGAAGAGGAAGAGGCGGGGAAAGGAATCGGCATCATGTGAAGCCGCCCGTCCGGTCCACGAGGGACCCATCAAGACCCAGGGCGACGTCGGCGCTGATGCCGGTGTACGGAATGTCCTCGGTTGTCTGCCTCCCACGCTACTCCGCAACGGTCCCCTCCGGGCCGCCCACCGTCGGAGTAGCCTCGGGGACATCCAGGGCACCCCGCATTCCGGTACCCGTTCCGGCTTCGTCCTGGGTGAAGGACGGCCCGGCGGCCCCAGTGGGCAGCCGGAGACGGGAACGGTGAACACCGTGACCACTTGCCCCCCGCAGTCCGTACGGCCCGGCCACGGCCTCACGGTCGCCGACGCCATGGACCCCTGCGACTACCGGATAGCCGACGACAGGACCGTCGACCAGGCCGACGACATGCTTCGCGGCGCCGACACCGAGTACCTGCTCGTTTGCGACCACGACGGCCGGTGCGAGGGGCTGGTCACCCGCACCGGACTCCATCCGTTCCTGGCCCGCTCCTGGTACACCGAGCGGACCGCGATCAGCGCCACCGCGCACCAGCGCGGCCCGTTCGCCTGGCCGACCATGGGCCTGGCCCTGGCCGCGCTCGCGATGCGGATCAAGCACCTGGCGGTCTGGCCCGTCGTCGACGAGGACGGCTACATCCTCGGCGTCCTCACCGCGGACCGCGCCACCGGCCTGCTCGCCGTCGCACCGGCTCAGTGAAGCGCCGACGTTCCCGCGGTGAGAACCGGTCGGAGCGACTGGGACCAGAACTGAGACCACGGGCATGACGAAGGCCCGGACCGTCTGAGACGGTCCGGGCCTTCGTGAAGGCGGAGGATACGAGATTCGAACTCGTGAGGGGTTGCCCCCAACACGCTTTCCAAGCGTGCGCCCTAGGCCTCTAGGCGAATCCTCCGAGGGAGAGCTTAGTACATGTTTCGGGGTGGTCGCGACCACCTGTCTCGCAGGCGGGAGGGTGGGGGTGGCCTGTGGATCCTCGGGGCCGGGATCCGGTAGTGTGGGGGTCAGCCCCTCGTGTGGCGTCATCTCTCTGAACCCCCCCAGGGCCGGAAGGCAGCAAGGGTAGGAGGGCTCTGGCGGGTGCGCGAGGGGTCTTTGCGTTCCCGGGGGCCCGGTGGGGGTGAGGGGCGACGCGTTTGTCGGCCCGTCCCGATATCGTCGGTGGTGTGTCCCTAGCCCTGTACCGCCGCTACCGCCCCGAGACCTTCGCGGAGGTCATCGGGCAGGAGCACGTGACCGCCCCGCTCCAGCAGGCCCTGCGCAACAACAGGGTCAACCACGCGTACCTGTTCAGCGGGCCGCGCGGCTGTGGCAAGACGACGAGCGCGCGCATCCTGGCCCGTTGCCTCAACTGTGAGCAGGGGCCGACGCCGACGCCCTGCGGGGAGTGCCAGTCCTGCCGGGACCTCGCGACCGGCGGGCCCGGGTCGATCGACGTGATCGAGATCGACGCCGCCTCGCACGGTGGTGTGGACGACGCGCGCGAGCTGCGCGAGCGGGCGTTCTTCGCGCCGGTGCACAGCCGGTACAAGATCTTCATCCTGGACGAGGCGCACATGGTGACCTCGGCCGGCTTCAACGCGCTGCTCAAGGTCGTCGAGGAGCCGCCGGAGCACCTCAAGTTCATCTTCGCGACCACCGAGCCGGAGAAGGTGATCGGGACGATCCGGTCCCGGACGCACCACTACCCGTTCCGGCTGGTGCCGCCCGGCACGCTGCGCGACTACCTGGCGGAGGTGTGCGGCCGGGAGGGGATCCAGGTCGAGGACGCCGTGTTCCCGCTGGTGGTGCGGGCCGGTGCCGGGTCGGTGCGTGACTCGATGTCGGTCATGGACCAGCTGCTGGCCGGGGCCGCCGAGAGCGGCGTCACGTACCAGATGGCCACCGCGCTGCTCGGGTACACCGACTCCGCGCTGCTGGACGAGGTGGTGGACGCCTTCGCCGCGCACGACGGGGCGACGGTGTTCCAGGTGGTCGACCGGGTGGTCGAGGGCGGGCACGACCCGCGCCGCTTCGTCACCGACCTGCTGGAGCGGCTGCGCGACCTGGTGATCCTGGCCACCGTGCCGGACGCGGGGGAGAAGGGGCTGATCGACGCCCCGGCGGACCGGGTCGCGGTGATGCAGGCGCAGGCGGACGCGTTCGGCGCGGTCGAGCTGAGCCGGGCCGCCGACATCGTCAACACCGGGCTGACCGAGATGCGCGGCAACGCGGCGCCCCGGCTGCAGCTGGAGCTGATCTGCGCCCGGGTGATGCTGCCGGGTGCGTACAGCGACGAGCTGTCGTTGCAGGCGCGGCTGGACAAGCTGGAGCGGCGGGCGGCCGCGGGCGGGTTCGCCGCGCCGATGGCGGCCCCGATGGCGGCCCCCGGGGGCATGCCGACGGCGGCCCCGATGGGGGCCCCGGTCGCTCCGGCGGGGGTCGCCCCGGTGGCCGAGGCGCCGGTGGCGCCCGCGCCGGTCCAGGCAGCTCCCGTAGCGGCCGCGCAGGCGGCGCCGCCCGTGCAACCCCCGCCGCCCGCCGCCGCGCCCGCCGGGCCGGCGCCGGGTGCCTGGCCGATCCCGCGCAGTTTCCCGCCCGCAGGCGGTGCCCCCGTCGGCGGTGCCCCCACCGGCGGTGCCCCCGCCGCGGCTCCGGCGGCGCCCACCGCGGCGCAGCCGCAGGCCGCCCCGGCCCCGGTTCCGGCCCCCGCTCCCGCCCCCGCGCAGGCCCCCGCCCCGGCGGCGGCCCCCGGCGGGCAGCCGTCGGCGTCCGCGCAGCAGGGTGCCGCGCAGGTGCGGCAGCTGTGGCCGCAGATCCTGGAGGCGGTGAAGAACCGCCGCCGCTTCACCTGGATCCTGCTCAGCCAGAACGGCCAGGTGGCCGGGTTCGACGGCAGTGTGCTCCAGGTGTCCTTCATCAACGCAGGCGCCCGGGACAGCTTCGTCGGCAGCAACAGCGACGACGTGCTGCGCGCCGCGCTGGCCGACGCGCTGGGCGTGGACTGGCGGATCGAGTGCATCGTCGACCCGTCCGGCGGCGCCGGCGGCCCGTCCGGCGGTGCGCCGGGCGGTGGCGCCCAGGGCGGCGGGGGCTGGGGAGCCCCGGCGCGTCCGGCGGCCGCCGCGCCGTCGATGCCCGCGCCCGCCCCGGCCCCGGTGCAGGCCCCGCCGGTCCAGGCCGCTCCGGCGCCCGTCCAGGCCCCGCCCGTCCAGGCCCCGCCGGTGCAGGCGCCGCCGCCGGTGGCGGCACCGGCCCGTCCGGTGCAGTCGGTGGCCCCCGAGGACGACATCCCGGAGGAGGACGACCCGGACCTCAAGGAGGAGGTGTTCTCCGGCCAGGAGCTGATCATCCGCGAGCTGGGCGCGACGGTGCTGGAGGAGATCCACCACCAGGGCTCCTGACCGGGGCCCGGACAGGACGGCCCCGGGCCGCCCCTGAGACGACCCTGATCCGGGCCCCGGTCCGGGGCCCGGAGCGGCGGGCAGCACGTAGGCTCGGCGGTGACGGACGAAGCACGCACGACAGCCGTGACAGCAAGGAGACAGCCGTGTTCCCCGGTGGTGGCCAGCCCAACATGCAGCAGCTGCTGAAGCAGGCGCAGAAGATGCAGCAGGATTTCGCGAAGGCACAGCAGGAGCTGGCCGAGACGAAGGTGAACGGCTCGGCGGGCGGCGGCCT
>NZ_JBEXJK010000181.1:0-16071 GCF_040609095.1 Kitasatospora sp. NPDC004799 | reverse complement strand
AGTCGGCGGGCAGCAGCTCCAGCGCGACGTCGGTGAAGACGCCGCGCTTCTGGCTGGTGGAGAACTTCCCGCCGTAGTACGTCAGCCAGTTGAAGGCCTTGACGTAGTCGACCTTCTTCCACGGGCGGCGCGAGCCGAGCAGGGTGGCCGGGAACATCACGGTGTGGAACGGGACGTTGTCCTTGGCCATGAACTCGGTGTAGCGGACGGTCTCGTCGGCCTCGTACCACCAGGACTTCCAGTCCCGCAGCTGCCCGGCCGGGGCCGCGTCCGCCCACTCCTTGGTGGCGCCGACGTACTCGATCGGGGCGTCGAACCAGACGTAGAACACCTTGCCCTCGGCGGCCAGTTCGGGCCACACGTCGGCGGGCACCGGGACGCCCCACTCCAGGTCCCGGGTGATCGAGCGGTCCTGGAGGCCCTCGGTCAGCCACTTGCGGGCGATCGAGGAGGCCAGCACCGGCCAGTCGTCGGCGTGGGCGGCGATCCAGCCCTCGACCTCCTCGGTGAGCTCGGACTGGAGCAGGAACAGGTGGCGGGTCTCCCGGACCTCCAGGTCGGCGCTGCCGCTGATGGCCGAGCGCGGTTCCAGCAGGTCCGTCGGGTCCAGCACCCGGGTGCAGTTCTCGCACTGGTCGCCGCGGGCCGTGTCGTAGCCGCAGTGCGGGCAGGTGCCGACGATGTAGCGGTCCGGCAGGAAGCGCCCGTCGGCGTTGGAGTACACCTGGCGGATCGCGCGCTCCTCGATGAAGCCGTTGCGCTGGAGCTCGCGGGCGATCTCCTGGGTGATCTCCCGGTTCTGCGGCGAGGAGCTGCGGCCGAAGTGGTCGAAGGAGAGGCCGAACCCGTCGTACACCGCCCGCTGCGCCTCGTGCGCCCGGGCGCAGAACTCGGCGACCGGCAACCCGGCTTCCTGGGCGGCCAGTTCGGCGGGCGTGCCGTGCTCGTCGGTGGCGCAGATGAACAGCACCTCGTGCCCTCGTCGGCGCAGGTAGCGGGCGTAGACGTCCGCCGGGAGCATGGACCCGACCAGGTTGCCCAGGTGCTTGATCCCGTTGATGTACGGAAGGGCGCTGGTGATCAGGTGCCGAGCCATCCTGGGATGCTCCGAATCTCCGGCACGCGCACCCCACCCGGAGTGCCGCGCCGGGCGCAGGGGTCCACTGTGGGCTGTCAGCCTAGGGGAAGGAAGGGGGCCGGACGGCAGGGCGGGGCGTCACGGGCGGGTGAAGTCGCCGTACCGGTCGAACTCCCCGGACTTCACCCCGCGGACGAACGCGGCCCACTTGCGCGGCGTGGTCCGCACGACGACGTCGGGCCGGTCCGACTCGCGGATCTCCACCAGGTCGCCCGCCGATCTGACCTCGACGCAGTCGGTGCTCTCCCCGCTCGCCGACGCCTTGCGCCAGGTACTCATGCGAAGTCTTTCAGCAGGGCCCGGATGAAGTCCCGGGACTCCTCCGGCGCGAGCGAGATCGCCGCGGTCTCCTCCTTGATCCGCCGGTAGGAGGCCAATTCGGCCTGGGTGTGCACGAATTTCGGCCCGTGGGACAGGTCGATCTGGACGGTGTCGAGCTCCGGGACCGGCCCGCGGGCGAGGTACAGGCTCTCCCCGGAGCCGGTGTAGGTGGGCACGCTGAACGGGATCACCCGGATCTCCACCCCGGGCCGTTCGGAATTGTCCAGCAGGCTCCGCAACTGGTCGGCCAGCACGTCCGGGCCGCCGAACTGCATGCGCAGCGCCGACTCGTGCAGGAATGCGCTGTACGGCTTCGGGTGGTCGACGAAGATCTGCTGGCGCCGAATCCGGAATGCCTTCCGGACGTCCGCCTCCTGCCGGTACTGCGGGGGCAGCCGCTCGAACACCGCGGTGGCGTACTCCGGGGTCTGCAGCAGGCCGGGGATGAAGGTGCTGTTCAGGATGGACAGCGAGGACGCGTGGTGCTCCATTTCCGCGATGTCGATGATCGCGTTCGGCAGCCGGCCGCGGTAGCCGTCCCACCAGTACTTGCGCCGGTCCTGCGTCATCGCCAACAGCGCGTCCAGGTAGGGCCCGTCCTCGCAGCCGCAGGTGCGCGCCCAGATCCGGAGCCGCTCGGCGCTGATGCCCGACTTCCCGTTCTCCATCTGGGAGATCTTGGGCAGGTCGGTGCCGATGGTGGCGGCCAGGCTCTTGGGCGTGACGCCCACGCGTTCGCGGATCCTGCGCAACTCGATCCCGAGGCGCTGCTGGCGCACGGTCGGCGACAAGCGGGGTGGCATGACTCTCTTCTCCGGGTCGCGGCTGGCGTCGATGCTTCCGGTGAAGTGTGCCGCGCACACCCGGCCCTAGCTACCGAATTGGGGGATACCCCACGATGGAGTGAACGTCCCCCCGCTCGGTAGCAACTCTGGCACCCTGACCCTATGGTCGTCCGTGTCACTCACTGACTTGTTGCCGCCTAAACAGTCGTCAAACTTGGCCGATCGGCCGTAATGACACACCAGATGCATGGTCGCGGCACCCGAAATCACCGACCGGAGACAGCCATGCCCTTCCCCCGGCCACTCGGCCTCCCCCGCCGGCCCCACCCTCACCAGCGCATTTCCGTATCCCGGTGAATGCGCTTCTCGTCGCCGGATTGTCGGCGCTGCTGCTCGCGGTCCTATTCGTCGGCTGGCTGGTCTGGCTGGTGAACATCCAGGCCTGTGAACCCCGTGCGGCGAAGCGCGAGTTCGCGGCCGGCCATTCCGGGCGCGGCGAGCGGAAATAGCCGCCGCGCCCCGGCCGCACTTCCGTCGGCCCCCTGCCGTACTCCCGGCGTACCCCTCGCCGCACCCCGCCGATCCGCGGCTCAGCCCCGCGAAAGCCGTTCCACCAGAACGGACTTGGCCGCCGGCCACTCGTCGGCGAGCATCGAGAAGTAGCAGCTGTCCCGCCAACTGCCGTCGGGGCGCAGCCGGTGGCGGCGCAGGGTCCCCTCGTACCGGGCGCCGAGGCGCAGGACCGCCGCGCGGGAGCGCTCGTTGCGGGCGTCGGTCTTCCAGAAGACGCGGCCCATGCCGAGGTCCTCGAAGGCGTGGGACAGGAGCAGCAGTTTGGCCTCGGTGTTGACCGCCGTGCGCCAGACCGAGCGGGCGTACCAGGTGCCGCCGATCTCCACGGACTCGTCCCGCGCGCTGGCGTCGTGGTAGCCGGTGACGCCGACCGCCCGGCCGCTCGCGAGGTCGACGACGGCGAAGTTCACCGACTCGCCCGCGGCCGCCTCCGCGACGCGGGTGTCCACGACGGCGCCGAGCTCCTCCGCCGAGGCGGGCGGCAGGCACATGGTCCAGCGCCAGACCTCGGGGTCGGGGCCGACGGCGGCCCAGAGGTCGGCGACGTGGCGGTGCTCCAGCGGCTCCAGGCGGATGTGGCGGCCGGTGAGGACGACGGGTGAGGGCTGCTTCGCGGTCATGATCAGAACGTAGCGCCGCCCTGCACTAGATGCAATAGCTTGTTGCACTAGTGCAAAATCGACGGCATGGACGGCGCGAGGGCCCCGCGGGACGGATCCCACGGGGCCCTCGAAGCGACCGGTGCCGGCGTTCAGCCGACGGCCGGGCTCAGATGAACGAGTTGATCTGGATCGTCTCGTCGCGGCCCGGGCCGACGCCGATGGCCGAGATCGGCGCGCCCGACATCTCCTCCAGCGCCTTCACGTACGCCTGGGCGTTCTTCGGCAGCTCGGCGAAGGACTTCGCCTTGCTGATGTCCTCGGTCCAGCCCGGCAGGGTCTCGTAGACCGGCTTGGCGTGGTGGAAGTCCGACTGGTTGTAGGGGAGCTCCTCGACGCGCTTGCCGTCGATCTCGTACGCGACGCAGACCGGGATCTGCTCCCAGCCGGTCAGCACGTCCAGCTTGGTGAGGAAGAAGTCGGTGAGGCCGTTGACCCGGGTCGCGTAGCGCGCGATGACGGCGTCGAACCAGCCGCAGCGGCGGTCGCGGCCGGTGGTGACACCGCGCTCGCCGCCGATCCGGCGCAGCGCCTCGCCGTCCTCGTCGAACAGCTCGGTCGGGAACGGGCCGGAGCCGACGCGGGTGGTGTAGGCCTTGAGGATGCCGATGACCCGGTCGATCTTGGTCGGGCCGATGCCGGCGCCGGTGCAGGCGCCGCCCGCGGTCGGGTTCGACGAGGTCACGAAGGGGTACGTGCCGTGGTCGACGTCGAGCAGGGTGCCCTGGCCGCCCTCCAGCAGGACGACCTTGTTCGCCTTCAGCGCCTCGTCCAGGACGAGGGTGGTGTCGGCGAGGAAGGGCTTGATCTTCTCCGCGTAGCCCAGGTACTCCTCGACCACCAGGTCGGCCGGGATGGTGCGGCGGTTGTACAGCTTGACCAGGATCTGGTTCTTGTCGTGCAGCGCCGCCTCGATCTTCTGGCGCAGGATCGACTCGTCGAACAGGTCCTGGACCCGGATGCCGACGCGGTTGATCTTGTCCGCGTAGGTCGGGCCGATGCCGCGGCCGGTGGTGCCGATCCGGCGCTTGCCGAGGAAGCGCTCGGTGACCTTGTCCAGGGTGCGGTGGTACGGCGTGATCAGGTGGGCGTTGCCCGAGACCAGCAGCTTCGAGGTGTCGATGCCGCGCTCGTTCAGGCCGGCCAGCTCGGAGAGCAGCACGGCCGGGTCGATCACGACGCCGTTGCCGATCACCGGCGTCACGTTCGGGCTGAGGATTCCGGAAGGGAGCAGGTGCAGGGCGTACTTCTGGTCGCCGATGACCACCGTGTGACCGGCGTTGTTGCCGCCCTGGTAGCGGACCACGTAGTCGACGGAGCCGCCGAGGAGGTCGGTGGCCTTCCCCTTGCCCTCGTCTCCCCACTGAGCGCCAACGAGCACGAGTGCCGGCACAGGCGTACACCCCTTCCGGTTGGGGCATCCTGCGTAGGCCGCAGTCTGCCCCGAGATAGACGAAGCCCCTGGCGCAATGGCGCAAGGGGCTCTTGCACCGAGAGATTACCTGAGGAAGGACCGGTCGTGTCGTCCCTGTCCACGCCTGCTACCGGCGGCCCGGAGCCGCTCCTGCTGCTCCTCGACCCGGTGGCCCGGCAGACCGACGGCGAGTCGGTGCGGATCGCGAAGGACGTGCTCTGCGGAGGTACGGACGCCAAGGTGGCCTTTCCGGAGAGCCCTTCCGAGCTCGACCGGGTGCTTTCGCACCGGGGCCGGAGGCGACCGGTGGTGATCGGTTCCGATCTCGCTCTGCAGCGGGTGCTCCAGGCCCTGCATCGCCAGCGTGAGCTGGGCACCGAACCGGTGGGGATGGTTCCGGTCGGCCGTACGGAGGAGCTCGCGGCGGCCCGCGCGCTGGGCGTGCCGGCGGAGCCGGTCCGGGCCGCGCGGGCGGTGCTGTCGGGCGCGCCGCGCATGCTGGACCTGCTGGTGGACGACGGCGGCGGGGTGGCCCTGGGCGGGGTGCGGATCACCGGCGGGGCCGCGCGCCGTCCGGTGGGCCGTGCGGGTGGCTGGCGTTCGCTATGGGCGAAACTGGCTGCGGCCGAGCAGGCGAACGCACTCACCCAGGACGGCACCGACCACAGCTCCCGGGTCCGGGTCGAGGCGGACGGCCGGCTCCTCGCCGACGTCCACCGGCCGGTCCGGCTGGTCCAGGTCACGCTCCCGTCCGGCGCCTCGGACGGCACCGGCGAGATGGAGGTGGTGGTCGCCGCCTCCGGGGACCTGGTGCGCGCCCGGGCGGCGAGCGTCTCGGTGGTCGGGCGCGGCTTCGGCTACGAGGCGGACGGCCACCCGGTCGGCCCGGTCCGGGCCCGGACCTGGACGGTGCACCCGGGCGCCTGGGGCCTGCTGCTGCCGGCCGCCTGAAGCCCGCGTGACCGGCGGGCGGCCGGTGGGGGAACCCCGGGTGAGCAGGCTCACGTTCGCCGGTCCGCCGGTACCCGCCGCTGCGCACACGGAACTCCCCAACAGGCGCGAACCACAAGGCCAACCGCCACCCGCCGGAATTCCCCCGACGCGAAATCCCGGACCGGTAAGGGGTTTTGTCTACGCGCGTTAACCCGTGGTCGCCGGACAAACCCGCAGTCCCGGGGTCCGGAAGCCGGAGTCAACTGCCCTAGACTCGAAGGCGTGCCACGTGGTGACGGAAGACTCAACCACGATCTTCTTCCCGGTGAGAAAGGCCCCCAGGACGCGTGTGGCGTCTTCGGTGTCTGGGCTCCCGGCGAGGAGGTCGCCAAGCTCACGTTCTTCGGCCTTTACGCCCTGCAGCACCGCGGTCAGGAATCCGCGGGCATCGCAGTGAGCAACGGCTCCCAGATTCTCGTCTTCAAGGACATGGGACTCGTCTCCCAGGTCTTCGACGAGGCCTCGCTGGGGTCGTTGCACGGGCATATCGCCGTCGGACACGCCCGCTACTCGACCACCGGTTCCTCGGTCTGGGAGAACGCCCAGCCGACCTTCCGGGCGACCGTTCACGGTTCGCTGGCCCTCGGGCACAACGGAAACCTGGTGAACACCGCCGAACTGGCGGCCATGGTCGCCGAACTGCCCGGCGAGGAGCACGTCTCGCGCTCCGGCCGGACCGCCGCGACCAACGACACCGACCTGGTGACGGCGCTGCTCGCCGGCCACCCGGACCTCTCCATCGAGGAGACGGCCAAGGTCGTGCTGCCCGAGGTCAAGGGCGCCTTCTCGCTCGTCTTCATGGACGAGCACACCCTCTACGCCGCCCGCGACCCGCAGGGCATCCGCCCGCTGGTGCTCGGCCGGCTGGAGCGCGGCTGGGTGGTCGCCTCCGAGACGGCGGCGCTGGACATCTGCGGCGCCTCCTTCATCCGCGAGGTCGAGCCCGGCGAGCTCATCGCCATCGACGAGAACGGCATGCGCAGCTCCCGGTTCGCCGAGGCCAAGCCCAAGGGCTGCGTCTTCGAGTACGTCTACCTGGCCCGCCCCGACACCTCCATCGCCGGCCGCAACGTGCACCTCTCCCGCGTGGAGATGGGCCGCCGGCTGGCCCAGGAGGCCCCCGTCGAGGCCGACCTGGTGATAGCGACGCCCGAGTCCGGCACCCCCGCCGCGATCGGCTACGCCGAGGCCAGCGGTATCCCGTACGGCTCCGGCCTGGTGAAGAACGCCTACGTGGGCCGCACCTTCATCCAGCCCAGCCAGACCATCCGCCAGCTCGGCATCCGGCTCAAGCTCAACCCGCTGCGCGAGGTCATCCAGGGCAAGCGCCTGGTGGTCGTGGACGACTCGATCGTCCGCGGCAACACCCAGCGCGCGCTGGTGAAGATGCTCCGCGAGGCCGGCGCGGCCGAGGTCCACATCCGGATCTCCTCCCCGCCGGTGAAGTGGCCCTGCTTCTTCGGCATCGACTTCGCCACCCGCGCGGAGCTGATCGCCAACGGCATGACCATCGAGGAGATCGGCCGCACGCTCGGCGCGGACTCGCTCGCCTACATCTCGATCGACGGCATGATCGAGGCCACCAAGCAGCCCAAGGACAAGCTCTGCCGGGCCTGCTTCGACGGCGAGTACCCGATGGAGCTGCCGGACCCGGCGCTGCTCGGCAAGCTCCTGCTGGAGGCCGAGATCAAGGGCGGCCAGCAGCAGCCGGCCGTCCGCGGCAAGCCGACCAGCGGCAGCGACCTGGACGGCGTCCAGTCGCTGCTCGGCGGGGCGGGCGCGGCCGACGCGCTGCGCCGCCCGTAAGAACCCACGGTGGGGTCCCGGATTCGCGGGACCCCACCGCTGTTCCACCCCGCTGTACCCGAACCCCCAGACCCGAAAGGGCCGCACGCAGTGACCTCCAACCAGAACGGCGCCACCTACGCCGCCGCCGGTGTCGACATCGAGGCGGGCGACCGCGCCGTCGAGCTCATGAAGCAGTGGGTGAAGAAGGCCAACCGCCCCGAGGTGGTCGGCGGTCTCGGCGGCTTCGCCGGCCTCTTCGACGCGTCCGCCTTCAAGAACTACGAGCGGCCGCTGCTGGCCTCGGCCACCGACGGCGTGGGGACCAAGGTGGCGATCGCCGCCGCCATGGACAAGCACGACACCATCGGCCACGACCTGGTCGGCATGGTCGTCGACGACCTGGTGGTCTGCGGCGCCGAGCCGCTGTTCATGACCGACTACATCTGCGTCGGCAAGGTCGTCCCGGAGCGGGTCGCCTCGATCGTCAAGGGCATCGCCGAGGGCTGCGCGCTGGCCGGCTGCGCCCTGGTCGGCGGCGAGACCGCCGAGCACCCGGGCCTGCTCGGCCCGGACGAGTACGACGTCGCGGGCGCCGGCACCGGCGTGGTGGAGGCCGACGCACTGCTCGGCGCGGACCGGGTCCGGGCCGGCGACGTGGTGATCGCGATGGCCGCCTCCGGCCTGCACTCCAACGGCTACTCGCTGGTCCGCCACGTGCTGCTGAACGAGGCCGGCTGGAAGCTGGACCGCAAGGTCGAGGAGTTCGGCCGCACCCTCGGCGAGGAGCTGCTGGAGCCGACCCGGATCTACTCGCTGGACTGCCTGGCGCTCGCCCGCGCCACCGAGGTGCACGCCTTCTCGCACGTCACCGGCGGCGGCCTCGCGGCCAACCTGGCCCGGGTCATTCCGGACGGCCTGCACGCCCGCCTGGACCGCGGCACCTGGACCCCGCTGCCGGTCTTCCGGACCGTCGCCGAGGTCGGCAAGGTGGCCACCCTGGAGATCGAGAAGACGCTGAACATGGGCGTCGGCATGGTCGCGGTCGTCCCGCCCCACTCGGTGGACGTGGTGCTGTCGATCCTGGAGGACCGCGGCGTCGAGTCCTGGCTGCTCGGCGACATCGTCGAGCGCACCGACGAGCACGAGGGCGGCGCGGCCCTCTACAACGCCTACGAGGGCTTCCGGGCGAGCTGACCCGGCCGGTGACGACGGGAGGGCCCCTCCGGAGCTCCGGAGGGGCCCTCCCGTGTGTGGTGGAGGCGGTCGGCGGACCGTGTGGAGCCGATCGGCGGACGATGTGGAGGAACGCCGCGGGAGGCCCCGTCCGAGGGAACGCCGAAGACCGGTCCGGCACCCTGGCGGGTACCCGAACCGGTCGGCGGGACTGCTGTGCTTACGAGCGGCGGGAGGCCTGCGACGCCCCGGTGCCCGGCCCGGTGTCGTCCTCGTCGTCGAGGTCGGCGTAGCGGGCTGCGTACTCCGCGTACGGGTCGTCCTCCTCCTCCTCGATCGGCTCCGGCTCGATCGAGGAGGTGGACGGAGATACGCCCAGCTCGTTGGACAGACGGTTAGCGTCGAACCCGCCGCTGTTGTACTTCAGCTCGCGGGCGACCTTCGTCTGCTTGGCCTTGGCCCGGCCGCGCCCCATGGGTCGACCCCCTCAACGATGGGGCTCACGGCCCCGAGTCTGACACGTGTTCATGATCAGGACCGGCCTGCCCGAATGGGAGGACCGTCCCTTGGAGCATTAACGGTACCTGTTTCCGCCGCTGGACGGTACGTCGTCGGTGTGACGTGGCGCGCACCGACCGCACCCGCGACCAGGTCTTCCCAGGTCAAGGGAGGTTTTGCGGCGTTTTGCGCGCTGTCCAGAGGTGTCTGCAGTCCGTCGTTCCAGGACTGATTATCCCCCCTAGGGGGGCTCCGGATCACCCGTTCGGGCGGAGAAGTGAGAATCCGGTTCCACATCGTGATGCGCGGGGGGCCTCCCGGATGGGCCCCTCCTGCCCGAGGGCGGGCGAGGAGGGAGGCCCCCCGCGCATCACGGGGTCGGTGACCGACCCGGATCAGGCGCGGCGGGCGCCGGGCAGCAGCACCGTGCGCAGGGCGCTGATCTCGCGCATCCGCTTCTCGGCCAGGCGGTCCGCGGCGACCGCCGGCGGGACGCCGTCGGCGGTGGCGCGGGTGAAGATCTCCAGGGTGGTGTCGAAGATCTTCGTGGCCTTGTTCTTGGCCCGCTCGAAGTTGAAGCCGTCGATCTCGTCGGCGACCTGGATGACGCCGCCGGAGTTCACCAGGTAGTCCGGCGCGTAGAGGATGCCGCGGTCGGCCAGGTCCTTCTCGACGCCGGTGTGGGCCAGCTGGTTGTTGGCCGCGCCGCAGACGATCGAGGTGCCGAACTCGCCCAGCGCGGCGACCACGTCGTCGGTCAGCGCGCCGCCGAGGGCGCAGGGGGCGTAGACGTCCAGCTTGGCCTGGAGCAGGGCGGTGGTGTCGGCCACCACCTCCACCTCGGGGTGGGCCGCGCGGACGCGGTTGACCGCGGCCTCGAACGGGTCGGTGACGACGACGGTGGCGCCGTCCGCGACCAGGTGGCCGACCAGGTAGTGGCCGACCTTGCCGACGCCGGCGACGCCGACCCGCTTGCCGCGCAGGGTCGGCTGGCCCCAGCGGGCCTGGGCGGTGGCGCGCATGCCCTGGAAGACGCCGAAGGCGGTCAGGATGGACGAGTCGCCGGCGCCGCCGTGCTCGGGCGAGCGGCCGGTCACGAACTCGGTCTCCCGGGCGATGACGTCCATGTCCTGGACGTAGGTGCCCACGTCGCAGGCGGTGATGTAGCGGCCGCGCAGGGACTCGACGAAGCGGCCGTAGGCCCGGAGCATCGCCTCGTTCTTGTCCTTGTTCGGGTCGCCGATGATGACGGCCTTGCCGCCGCCGAGGTCCAGCCCGGCCAGCGCGTTCTTGTAGGACATTCCGCGGGACAGGTTCAGCGCGTCCTCCAGCGCCGCCTCCTCGGAGGCGTACGGGAAGAAGCGGGTGCCGCCGAGGGCCGGGCCCAGGGCGGTCGAGTGGATGGCGATGATCGCCTTCAGACCCGAGCTGCGGTCGTGGCAGAGGACGACCTGCTCGTGACCGTCGCCGGGGGCGCCGTCCTGTTCGGTACGGAAGATCCTGCTGAGCACGCCGGGTGCGGGGTGCGTGGCGGGGGTCTGTACGTCGGTCACTGTGGTGACTCCAGTATCGAAGGCCCGCTGCTGTGGTGCGGGCGCCTAAGGCGAAGCGTAGCCGCGTGCGCGCCGCCGATCGGCCCTCTTGTCCGAGCTGGGGCCGGTTGTCCGAGGGGTGAGACGGGAAGGGAGACAGGGGTGCGGGCGCGAACGGTTCGGGGGCGCGCTCTCCCGGGGCCGGGCGGTGCGTGCGACCATGCAGGACGTGACCGTCGTACGCACTTCCGTACACCCGCCCTACGCCGCCCACCTGCGGGTCTACGAGCCGCTGGCGGCCTACCCGGAGCCCGAGCGGGCGCACTGGCAGGCCTATGCGGCGGAGCACGGGCCGGACGCCGCGGAGCCGGCGCTGCCGGTGGCGGCGGCGGTGCTGGAGGAGCAGCGGGAGGCGCTCGCCGGGCTGGCCGCCCGCACGCCCCGGGCGCTGCCCGAGCGGGAGAGCGGACGGGCGTACCTGCGGGTGGTGGACGGCGTGCTGTACGTCTGCCCGTGGGCGACCAGGCTGCGCAGCTGGCAGGCGCTGGAGGAGCTGCGGGCGGGGCTCCCGGTGGCGCTGCTGGACGCCGCGCTGCCGCCGGTGACCCGGGCGGCCGCCGAGGCGGACCGGGAGCGCTGGCGGGCCGAGCACCCGGACGCCCGGTCGTGGATCCTGACCAGCCGGTGGGAGGTCCCGGTGCGCTGGTTCCTGCCCTTCGGGGACGAGGACCGCTGCTTCGTGCCGGGCGGGTCCGGGCCGGCGGGCGGACGCGCGGACGGGCGTGCGGACGGGGGTGCGGACGGCCCGGAGGGGGCGGCCGGCGCCGGGGCCCGGCCTGCCGCGCTGTTCTACCTGGTGCCGATGGCGCAGGCGCGCCGGCGGGTGGCGAGGGCCTTCCGGGCGCTGCGCGAGGCGGTGCCGGACGGGGAGCTGGTGCGCGGGGCGGAGCGGGTCGGGCGCTGGCTGGAGGAGTTCCACCCGCGCTCGCTGGTGGAGCTGGACTACGGCGGCCTGGTGCATCTGCTGGGCCCGGAACGGCTGCTGGCGGACCGTTCGGCGGGGGAGCTGGAGGAGGGGCTGCGCGCGCTGCGGGCGGGGGACACCGCCGAGGCGCTGCGGGTGTACGGGGAGCTGACGGTGCGCTGGCGCCGGGTGCTGGCGCTGCGGCACGCGAACTGACGTCCGACCGCGCGTGTATGACTGTAAGAGTCCTAAGCACTGCGGGGCCGATGACCAAGGTCCTGGTTCGGGTCAATAGCTGTCGAACGTGACACTACTCACCGTTGACGCGAACTTACCCCTATGTGCAAAAATGGGACAACCAGCCCAACTTCACGTGAGCGTGCCCACTTTTGGGTGGTTCTGGAGTCGATGCGTGCTTTGCGGGGAAACGGAGGGTCTGGTCCCCTCGTAACCGGATGTCATTGCTTTGTGACTGTCCGTTATGGGGTGGTCCATCGCCATCCGTCGGCCTTGAACCCGTGAGGGGTCAATTTTGGCGGTTTGGTCGATAGGGCTGGACGGATGGTGTAGTTGTAGACACCAGGACAAGCCGTTCGTCCTATAACCGACTCGGCCCGTCTATGCCATTTCGGGCATCGCGGGCCAAGGTGCAGAATTTGAAGGATAGAACCGCCCTGGTTCGGTTCTCCCGAGGAGGCCGCTCATGACCGCTCGTACCCCTGATGCTGAGCCGCTGCTGACGCCGGCAGAGGTTGCCACCATGTTCCGCGTGGACCCGAAGACGGTCACCCGCTGGGCCAAGGCGGGCAAGCTGACGTCGATTCGCACGCTCGGCGGTCACCGCCGTTACCGTGAGGCGGAGGTGCGCGCTCTGCTGGCCGGGATTCCCGCCCAGCGCACTGAGGCCTGATAGGCCAAAGGCTCTTTAAAGGGGCCGCTTACCGGACTCCGCCGGGTCCGGTAAGCGGCCCCTTTGTCGTGCCCGTCCGAGGGTGTTCCGGACCGGCCGGCCGGTCGGAATGCTGAACTCCGGATAACGATTTGATGCGGGTGGGGTGGGGGGGATTTACAGTGAATAGCTGTACAATTTTACATATTAAATTAGCGGGGTTCTGGAGGGGGTTTCACGGGCCCGGTTCCGGGCGGGGGTGCGTGACGACCGTCACGCGGTCCGTCACTTGTGGTCTAGACCTGGTCGGGGTAAAAGGCCGAACGGTCAAAAGCGAGAGGCCCGGAACCTGACGGTTCCGGGCCTCTCGCGCTGCGGCGATCCCGACGGGACTTGAACCCGCGACCTCCACCTTGACAGGGTGGCGAGCTAACCAACTGCTCCACGGGACCAGAGTTTTCTGATCTCGTTCACTCGCTTGCCGCGCTGCGAACAAGACAGACTGTAGCCCATGGTGGGCCCCCAGGTCGAACTGACTCCTGAAGGCCCACCCGCAGCTCACGGCGCTGCCCGCGGCTCACGGCGCCGCCCGGGCCGGTCGGCGGCGCCCGGCCCGGGTCAGAGCGTCGCCCGCGCCGCCTCCATCGCCTTCACGATCCGCTTCTCCGAGACCGGGCTCGGCGTGCCCAGCGACTGGGCGAAGAAGCTGACCCGCAGCTCCTCGATCATCCAGCGGATCGCCCGCACCTCCGCGGACGGCTGCTGCCCGGCCGGCACCGCCGCCAGCAGCTCCCCGTACGCCTGCTGCACCTGCTGCACCTTCAGCAGCTGCTGGGCGTCCCGCTGCGGGTGGTTGGGCAGCGCCTCCAGCCGGCGGTCCACCGCCAGCAGGTAGCGCTTGAGGTCCGGCAGCCGCTGCCAGCCGGTGGCCGTCACGAAGCCCGGGTGCACCAGCGAGGCCAGGTGCAGCCGGACGTCGTTCACCGCGTTCAGCAGCACCGGGCTGCTCACCGTCTTCAGCCGGGTCGAGGCCTTGTGGAAGGCGATCAGCGCGGTGGCCGTCTTCAGCGTGGTGTCCGCGGACAGGTCGTACAGGTCCGCGCGCACCTTGTCGTGCAGTTTGCCGAAGGCCGCCTCGTCCCAGGCCGGGCCGCCGTTCAGGGCCATCAGCCGGTCGGTCGCGGCCGCCACGACGTCCTCGAACAGGGCGCCGATCGAGCCGTGCGGGCTGTGCGAGAGCGCCAGCTTCGCCTGGTTGCCCAGCCGGCCCTGGATCGACTTGGCGGGGGAGGTGGTGGTCAGCATCAGCAGCCGCCTGGTCCCCTCCCACATCGCCTGGGCCTGCGCCTCCGGGGTGTCGAACAGCCGGATGCCGACCGACTGGCCCTCGTCCACCAGGGCCGGGTAGGCGCGCATCGAGTGGCCGCGCGAACGCTGCTCGAAGGTGCGCTGGAGCACCGGCAGCGAGGCCGGCCAGGCGGTCAGCCCGCTCTGCTCGATGCCCTGCCCGGAGGCGGCCGAGGAGAGCGTCTCCTTGAGCTTGGGCTTGAGCTTCAGCCGCAGCTCCTCCAGGTCCTTGGACTCGGCGAGCTTGCGGCGCCCGTCCACCACCCGGAAGGTCACCTTGAGGTGCTCCGGCACCCGCTCGTCGTCCCAGGCCTCCGGGGGCACGGTGACCGCCGTCAGGCGCTTCAGGGCGTGCTCCAGGGCCGGGAGGAGGGGCTCCTGGCGGTCCTTCACCGCGCGCAGCGCCGCCCGGGCGAAGTCCGGCGCCGGGACGAAGTTGCGCCGGATCGCCTTCGGCAGCGACTTGATGTAGGCGGTGACCAGCTCCTCCCGCAGACCGGGGATCTGCCAGTCGAAGCCCTCCGCGGTGACCTGGTTGAGCACCGGCAGCGGGATGTGCACCGTCACGCCGTCCGCGTCGCTGCCCGGCTCGAACTGGTAGGTCAGCTTGAAGCGGAGCTTGCCCTGCTGCCAGTGGTCCGGGTAGTCGGCCTCGGTGACGCCGTCCGCGGCGTCGTTGATCAGCATCGACTTCTCGAAGTTCAGCAGGTCCGGCTGGTCGTGCCGGGCCTTCTTCCACCAGGAGTCGAAGTGCCGGGTGGAGACGATCTCCTCGGGCAGCCGGGCGTCGTAGAACTCGAACAGGGTCTGGTCGTCCACCAGGATGTCCCGGCGGCGGGCCCGGTTCTCCAGCTCCTCGACCTCGCCGAGCAGCCTGCGGTTCTCCGCGAAGAACTTGTGGTGGGTCTCCCAGTCGCCCTCGACCAGCGCGTTGCGGATGAACAGCTCGCGACAGAGCTCCGGGTCGATCCGCCCGTAGTTGACCTTGCGCTGGGCGACGACCGGCATCCCGTAGAGGGTCACCTTCTCGAACGCCATGACGGCGCCGGCCTTCTTCTCCCAGTGCGGCTCGCTGTAGCTGCGCTTGATCAGGTGGCCGGCCAGCGGCTCGACCCACTCCGGCTCGATCTTGGCGTTGATCCGGGCCCAGAGCCGGGAGGTCTCCACCAGCTCGGCCGACATCACCCAGCGCGGCGGCTTCTTGAACAGCCCGGAGCCCGGGAAGACCGCGAAGCGGGCGCCGCGCGCGCCGCCGTACTCGCGCTTCTCCACGTCGAACAGGCCGATGTGGGAGAGCAGGCCGGCCAGCAGCGACTGGTGGATCCGGTCGGCGTCCGGCTCGGCGTCGGGGTGGGGCTCCTCGATGGTGACGCCCAACTGCTTCGCGACGGTGCGCAGCTGGGTGTAGATGTCCTGCCACTCCCGTATCCGCAGGTAGTTGAGGAACTCCGCCTTGCACATCCGGCGGAACGCCGAGGAGGAGAGCTCCCGCTGCTGCTCCCGGACGTAGCGCCACATCGCCAGGTAGGAGAGGAAGTCCGAGGTCTCCGAGTTGAACCGCTTGTGCCGTTCGTCGGCGGCCTGGCGCTTCTCGGCCGGGCGCTCGCGCGGGTCCTGGATGGAGAGCGCGGCGGCGATCACCATGACGTCGCGGACGCAGCCGTTGCGGTCCGCCTCCAGCACCATGCGGGCCATCCGCGGGTCCACCGGGAGCTGGGCGAGCTTGCGGCCCAGCTGGGTCAGGCGCTTGCGCGGGTCCTTCTCGTCCGGGTCGAGCGCGCCCAGCTCGTGCAGCAGGTGGACGCCGTCCTTGATGTTGCGCGAGTCCGGCGGGTCCAGGAACGGGAAGGCGGCGATGTCGCCGAGGCCGGCCGCGGTCATCTGGAGGATCACCGAGGCCAGGTTGGTGCGCAGGATCTCGGCGTCGGTGAACTCGGGGCGGGAGAGGAAGTCCTCCTCCGAGTAGAGCCGGATGCAGATGCCGTCCGAGGTGCGGC
>NZ_JBEXJK010000180.1:0-16087 GCF_040609095.1 Kitasatospora sp. NPDC004799 | reverse complement strand
GTTGGCCGCGCTGGTGTAGATCCAGTTGTACTCGTCGGCCTCCTCCTTCGCCGTACCGGCGTTGTAGAAGACGTTCATCGGGTACCAGCAGTCCGGGCCCGGGTCCCGTCAGGTCCCGTCAGGTCCCGTCAGGTCCCGTCGGGTCCCATCGGTGCCCGGAGGCCGGGTGTCAGTGGCCGTCGGCGGGGATGGTGCCGAGCCGGCCGGCCTGGAAGTCCTCCATGGCCTGCTGGAGCTCGCGGTGGCTGTTCATGACGAACGGGCCGTAGTGGGCGACGGGTTCGCGGATCGGGAGGCCGCCGAGGAGGACGACCTCGAAGTTGTTGTCGCGGGAGTCCTGCTTCTCGTCGGCGCGGATGGTGATCGAGTCGCCGTCGCCGAAGACGACGGCCTGGCCCCGGTGGAAGGGACGGTGCTCGGTGCCGGCCGAGCCGTTGCCGGCGAGGCCGTAGGCGAGGGCGTTGAAGTCGGCGCGCCAGGGCAGGGTGATCTGGGCGCCGGGGCTGACCGAGGCGTGGATCATGGTGATCGGGGTGAAGGTGGTACCGGGGCCCTGGTGGCCGTCCAGCTCGCCGGCGATGACCCGCAGCAGCGCGCCGCCGTCCTCGGTGCTGAGCAGCTTGACGCTGCCGCCGCGGATGTCCTGGTACTTCGGGGTGATCATCTTGTCCGAGGCGGGCAGGTTCACCCACAGCTGGAGGCCGTGGAAGAGGCCGCCGGACCGCACCAGGGACTCCGGCGGGGTCTCGATGTGCAGCAGACCGGAGCCGGCCGTCATCCACTGGGTGTCGCCGTCGGTGATGGTGCCGCCACCGCCGTGCGAGTCCCGGTGGATGAACGTTCCGTCGATGATGTAGGTGACGGTCTCGAAGCCGCGGTGCGGGTGCCACGGGGTGCCCTTGGGCTCGCCGGCCGCGTAGTCCACCTCGCCCATCTGGTCCATCATGATGAAGGGGTCGAGGTACTTCTGGTTGATCTTGGCGAAGGCGCGGCGGACGGGGAAGCCCTCGCCTTCGAAGCCCTCGGGAGCGGTGGCCACGGTGAGGACCGGCCGGGCGCTCGTGACGGCGGGGTCCGGCGTGGTGACGCGCGGGAGGGTCAGCGGGTTGTCGACGGTCACGGCGGGCATGTCGGCCTCCTTCGGGGGGTGTCTGGCCTACATCCACGAGATTAGTTCAATCCTCAACAACAAGCAAGTTGAAAATTGAACTATGTGCTGACGAAGGAGCGGTCGCTCCTCTCCCAGGATGGCTCAGCCGTACATCCGGCGCATGGTGAAGTCGACCATCTGCTCGACGGCCTTGGCGTCGAACACCATCCGGTGCTCGCCCTCCATGTCCAGCGCGAAGCCGTAGCCGGTCGGCAGCAGGTCCAGGACCTCGGCGCCGGTGACGGTGAAGTGCTTGGAGTCCTTGCCGGCGTAGCGGCGCAGCTCCTTCAGCGAGCTGAACATCGGGATCACCGGCGTCGGGGTGTTGTGCAGCGCCAGGAAGCCGGGGCGGTCGCCGCGGGGGCAGTGCACCTTCGAGGTGATGAAGATCGCCTGGAAGTCCTCGACCGCCATCGAGCCGGTGGTGAAGGCGCGCACCGCGTCCGCGAGTGAGGGCGGCGAGGGTTCGGGGTACAGGGACTGCTGGGAGGCCTGCGACTGCCCGCCGTAGGCGTCGGGTCCGGGCATGCCGTTCATGCCCTGCTGCGGTCCCGCCTGCTGCTGGTAGGGGTCGCCCGGGTATGTGTTCTGGTCATATCCGTACACACGGACAGGCTAGCGGGAGGGCACCCCCCTCCGCTGGCACCGATCCTGACAAGGAGTGGCCGCGCCGACTGTGGGACGTGACCACGTTCATAGCGGATTCGCCGGCGGGGGCTTGCCCAAGTTACCGCTGGGTAGCATCATGATGCCTACTGGTGGGTACGGGACGCCGGAACGGCGGTCTCCCGGAAGCGACGAACCGGAGATAACGGCCATGGGTCACTACAAGTCCAACCTGCGGGACGTGGAGTTCAACCTCTTCGAGGTGTTCGGCCGCGAGCAGGTGTACGGCACCGGACCGTTCGCGGACATGGACGTCGAGACCGCGAAGAACATCCTCAGCGAGATCTCGCGCCTCGCCGAGAACGACCTCGCGGCGTCCTTCGCCGACACGGACCGCAACCCGCCGGTCTTCGACCCGGAGACCAACACCGCGCCGATCCCGGCCGCCTTCAAGAAGAGCTACCAGACCTTCATGGACGCCGAGTGGTGGCGTCTGGGCATCCCGGAGTCGATCGGCGGCCAGGTCACCCCGAACTCGCTGATCTGGGCCTTCGCCGAGCAGATCCTGGGCTCCAACCCGGCCATCTGGATGTACTCCTCCGGCCCGGCCTTCGCCGGCGTCATCGCCGAGGAGGGCACCGAGGAGCAGCACAAGGTCGCCGAGCGGATGACCGACCGCCTGTGGGGCTCCACCATGGTCCTCACCGAGCCCGACGCGGGCTCCGACGTGGGCGCCGGCCGCACCAAGGCGATCCAGCAGGAGGACGGCTCCTGGCACATCGAGGGCGTGAAGCGCTTCATCACCTCGGGTGAGCACGACATGTCCGAGAACATCATCCACATGGTGCTGGCCCGCCCCGAGGGCGGCAAGCCGGGCACCAAGGGCCTGGGCCTGTTCATCGTCCCCAAGTTCGACTTCGACTGGGAGACCGGCGAGCTGGGCGAGCGCAACGGCGTCTACGCCACCAACGTCGAGCACAAGATGGGCCTCAAGGCCTCGAACACCTGCGAGATGACCTTCGGCGCCAAGCACCCGGCCAAGGGCTGGCTGCTCGGCGAGAAGGTCGACGGCATCCGCCAGATGTTCAAGATCATCGAGTTCGCCCGCATGATGGTCGGCACGAAGGCCATCGCCACCCTCTCCACCGGCTACCTGAACGCCCTGGAGTACGCCAAGGAGCGCGTGCAGGGCGCCGACATCTCGCAGTTCCTGGACAAGACCGCCCCGCGCGTCACCATCACCCACCACCCGGACGTGCGCCGCTCGCTGCTCACCCAGAAGGCGTACGCCGAGGGCATGCGCGCGCTGGTGCTGTTCACCGCGTCCACCCAGGACGACATGCTGGCCGCCAAGCTGCGCGGCGAGCGCGACGAGGCCGCCGAGCGCCTGAACGACCTGCTGCTGCCGATCGTCAAGGGCTACGGCTCGGAGAAGTCCTACGAGCAGCTCGCCCAGTCGCTGCAGACCTTCGGCGGCTCCGGGTACCTCCAGGAGTACCCGATCGAGCAGTACATCCGCGACGCCAAGATCGACACCCTGTACGAGGGCACCACGGCGATCCAGGGCCAGGACTTCTTCTTCCGCAAGATCGTCAAGGACGGCGGCCAGGCGCTCACCGCGCTGTCCGAGCAGATCCAGAAGTTCCTCGCCTCGGCCGCCGGCGGCGACGCCCTGGCCGCCGAGCGCGAGCTGCTCGCCAAGGCCGCGGGCGACCTGGAGGCGATCGTCGGCAAGCTGCTGGCCGACCTCACCTCGGTCGAGCAGGACGTCAAGAACATGTACAAGGTGGGCCTGAACACCACCCGCCTGCTGATGGTCTCCGGCGACGTCGTGGTCGGCTGGCTGCTGCTGCGCCAGGCCGCGGTGGCCCTGGCCAAGCTGGAGGCCGGCGCCTCGGAGAAGGACGTCCCCTTCTACCAGGGCAAGGTCGCGGCGGCCCGCTTCTTCGCCAAGAACGTCCTGCCGACCGTCGCCCCGCAGCGCCTGATCGCCGAGGGCATCGACAACGAGATCATGGAGCTGGCGGAGGAGGCCTTCTGAGGCTCCCCTCCTTCCGAACCGCCTGACACACCCTCACACCGAAGGGCCCGGCTGCCACCGGGCCCTTCGGTGTGTCCGGCGCCGTTCCCGGGCGGCCCTTCGGCGCGGCCGGGTCGGTGCCCGTGCGGCCCTCCGGCGCGGCCGGGCCGGGGCGCGCACCGAACCGGAAGTTCCGAATGCCCTGTCCGTGTACGGGCATATGCTCAGGTGCGGAGCCGACTCCCCATCCGGCTTCGGCCCTCACTCGACCCAGGAGCAGTATGTCGACCGCCGCCCGCCAGGCATTCTTCGACCGGACGCACAGCGACGACCTGATCGCGTTCCTCGGCACCTCGCCGTCTCCGTACCACGCGGTGGCGAGCGCCGCGGAGCGGCTGGAGAAGGCGGGCTTCCGGCAGGTCGCCGAGACGGACGCGTGGGACGACGCGGCCGGCGGGCGCTACCTGATCCGCGGCGGCGCGCTGATCGCCTGGTACCTGCCGCAGGGGGCGGGCCCCGCCACCCCGTTCCGGATCGTCGGCACCCACACCGACTCGCCCAACCTGCGGGTCAAGCCGGTGCCGGACACCGGTTCGGAGGGCTGGCGGCAGGTCGCCGTGGAGATCTACGGCGGCGTCCCGCTGAACACCTGGCTGGACCGCGACCTCGGCCTCTCCGGCCGGCTCGCGCTGAAGGACGGCACCGCCCGGCTGGTCCAGCTGGACGAGCCGCTGCTGCGGGTGCCGCAGCTCGCCATCCACCTGGACCGCCAGGTCAACGAGGGCATGAAGCTCGACAAGCAGCGCCACCTCACCCCGATCTGGGGCCTCGGCCCGGTCGACGAGGGCTCGCTGATCTCCTACGTCGCCGAGCGGGTCGGGCTGGCCGCCGACGACGTGGCCGGCTGGGACCTGATGACCCACGACGTCCAGCCCGCCTCCTACCTGGGCCGCGACCGCGAGCTGCTGGCCGCCCCGCGCCTGGACAACCTGCTCTCGGTGCACGCGGCCACCGCCGCGCTCGCCGCCGTCGCCGCCTCCGACGGCGCCGCGGACCTGCCGTACATCCCGGTGCTGGCCGCCTTCGACCACGAGGAGACCGGCAGCGAGTCCGACACCGGCGCGCAGAGCCCGCTGCTCGGCACCGTGCTGGACCGGACGGTCCACGCGCGCGGCGGCAGCACCGAGGACCGGGCCCGGGCGCTGGCCGGCACCGTCTGCCTCTCCTCGGACATGGGCCACGCCGTCCACCCGAACTACAGCGAGCGGCACGAGCCGGGCCACCACCCGATGCCGAACGGCGGGCCGATCCTCAAGGTCAACGTCAACAACCGCTACGCGACCGACGGCCTTGGTCGGGCGGTGTTCGCGGCCGCCTGCGAGAAGGCGGGCGTGCCGTGGCAGACCTTCGTCTCCAACAACGCCATGCCCTGCGGGACGACGATCGGCCCGATCACGGCGGCG
The DNA here is from genome assembly GCF_040609095.1 of Kitasatospora sp. NPDC004799. Taxonomy (NCBI): domain Bacteria; kingdom Bacillati; phylum Actinomycetota; class Actinomycetes; order Kitasatosporales; family Streptomycetaceae; genus Kitasatospora; species Kitasatospora sp. NPDC004799. The sequence goes on along the minus strand of NZ_JBEXJK010000180.1, from coordinate 10,848 downwards.
CGGCTGGGCATCAGGACGGTGGACTGCGGCATCGCGGCGCTCTCCATGCACTCGGCGCGCGAGCTGTGCGGCGCGGAGGACCCGTACCTGCTGGCCAGCGCGCTCAAGGCGTTCCTGGAGGGCTGACCGCGCCTCCGGCGTGACGGGGCCCGGCGGACGACCGATCGTCCGCCGGGCCCCGTCGTCGTTTTCCGGAGCTGCTTCGGCCGGGCTCTGCTCCGTCCCGGGCCCTGCTCCTCCCGGGCGCTACTCCATCCCGGCCAGGACCAGCGGGAGGCGGCGGGCGCCGTCGGCGACCAGCTTCACCGGCACGCCCCAGTCCTGCTGGTGCACGTGGCAGGCCGGGTACTCGATCTCCGGGTCGTCGTCGCAGGACGCGGCCATCGCCGAGACGTGCAGCACGCCCTCGGCGACCTCGGCGGAGAGCACCAGCTCGCGGGAGAGGTCGCTGTCCGCGCCCGCGCCGGAGACCAGCAGCTCGGGCGGGGTCGCGCTGACCAGCAGCCGGGTGGACGGGCCGTAGCGCTCGTCCAGTTTCTGGCCGCTCGGCGCCTCGAAGACCACGTCCAGCCGGAAGGCGCCCGGGGCGACCTCGGTGGCCGCGCGCTGGGTGCGGTGCGCCACCGACTCGACCCGCACCGCCTCCTCCGGCAGCCGCAGCCTGGTCAGCCGGTGCCGGGCCGACTCGACCACCACGATGTCGCCGTCCACCAGCACCGCCCCGGAGGGCTCGCGCAGGTCGGTGGCCAGCGTGCTGACCTCGCCGCTCGCCGGGTCGTAGCGGCGCAGCGCGTGGTTGTAGGTGTCGGCGACGGCCACCGAGCCGTCCGGCAGCACGGTGACGCCCAGCGGGTGCTGGAACAGCGCCTGCTCGGCGGCGCCGTCGCGGTGGCCGAAGTCGAACAGGCCGGTGCCGACGGCGGTGTGGACCGTCCCCGTTTCACGTGAAACCCAGCGCAGCGCGGAGGTCTCGGAGTCGGCGACCCAGAGCCGCTCGCCGTCCGCCGAGACGGCGAGGCCGGACGGCTGGGCGAACCAGGCCTCGGCGGCGGGCCCGTCCACCAGGCCCTCGTTGGTGGTGCCGGCCGCGACCGCGACGGTGTCGGTGGCCGGGTCGTACGACCAGAGCTGGTGCACGCCGGCCATCGCGATCCACACCCGGCCGTCGAACCAGGCGACGTCCCACGGCGAGGAGAGGTCCACCTCGCGGGCCGGGCCCCCGGTGGCCGAGCCCTGCCACCACTGGCGGCCGGTGCCGGCCAGGGTGGTCACCCGGCCGTCGGCGAGGCGGACGCCGCGCAGGGCGTGGTTGACGGTGTCGGCGACCACCACGTCGTACGCCGAGCCCTCCGGCAGCAGCGCGAGGCCCTGCGGCTCGCTGAACCGCGGGCCGGCGCCGTCCGTGCCGTCGCCGTCCACCAGGCCGCGCTGCCCGTCGCCGATCCGGCGCACCACCGTCTCGCCGTCGTCGGCCAGCTCGACCAGCGAGTGGTGGCCGGAGTCGGCGACCAGGAAGTGGCCGTTCGGCAGCCGGACCGCCTTGCCGGGGAACTTGAGGTCCCCGGCGGTCGGCTCCGGCGCCACGTACGGGCCGTCGCCGCGGCGCAGCGTGCCCTTCGCGGCGTGCTCGGCCTCCAGCTCCTCGACCAGCTTGGCGATCGCGTGGGCGTGGCCCTCACCGGCGTGCTGGGCGACCACGTAGCCCTCCGGGTCGATCACCACCAGCGTCGGCCAGGCCCGTACGGCGTACTGCTTCCAGGTGGCCAGCGCCGGGTCGTCCAGCACCGGGTGGTGCACCTCGTACCGGTCGACGGCGTCCACCACGGCCTGGTGGTCGGCCTCGTGCACGAACTTCGGCGAGTGCACCCCGACGATCACCACGGTGTCGCGGTGCTTCTCCTCCAGCTCCCGCAGCTCGTCCAGGACGTGCAGACAGTTGATGCAGCAGAAGGTCCAGAAGTCCAGGACGGTGATCTTGCCCCGGAAGTCGGCGAGGGTGAGCTCCTTGCCGCCGGTGTTCAGCCAACCGCCTGCCCCGACCAGCTCGGGGGCGCGTACACGTGCACGAGATGCCATGCGTCAATCAAACCGCACGCCCGGTGCCCGCATTCCGGGCGGACCGGGTTCAGGGCCGGGTTCGGAGCCGGGTTCAGAAGCGCGGCGTGCGGGCGGCGCTCCGCAGGACGAGCTCCCAGGCGGTGTGGAGCGTGGTGTCGGCCCAGCCGAGCAGGGCCCTGGTGACCGTGATCGCGGGGATCACGCGCTCCCCGCGGTCGGCCAGCAGCTGCTGGACGGCGTCCATGCCGCCGTCCGCGAGCACCGGGCGGCACTCCTCGACCAGCGCGGTCAGGCGGGCGGCTTGCTCGAACGACATGCCGGCCGCGTTCGGGAAGAGGTCGGGGCGGGTGAGGTCGGCCTGCCAGCGGGTCTCGCCGTCCTGCTGCCGGAGGGTCGGGCGCAGGCCGACGGCGCGGGCGACGGCGGCGGAGGCGTGGTGGTCGGGGTGGAGGTGGGCGACGGCGGTGGTGACGCCGGCCGCGGTGAGGTGGGCGAGCAGGGTACGGGCGGCCTCGGTGGCCAGGCCGCGGCGCTGCCAGGGGGTGCCGACCACCCAGGCGAGTTCGGCCTCGTCCGGGCGGACGGTGGTCTGCACGTAGCCGGTGAGGGCGCCGTCGGCGCGCAGCCGCAGCACCCAGTTGCCCCAGGCCTCGGCCGGGTCGGGGGAGCCGGCGGCCAGCCGGGCGCAGCGGGCGCGCAGCTCCTCGACGGTGGCCGGGCGGCCGCCGGTGAAGGCGTGCAGGGCCGGGTCGGCGAGCGCCGCCGCCAGCTCCTCGGCGTGCCCGGGGGCGATCGGCAGCAGGTCGAGGCGTTCGCTCTGCAGGGCGGCGGTGGTGAGGTCGGGGCGCATGGCGGTATTGAAGGCGATCGGGGGCCGCCGGGCGACGGGGTTTCCGGCCCGGCGCTCATCCCGGTGGGGTATCTTTTGCCAACCCTTGACCAGGACGTCAGGGGGAACGGCGTGAGCGGACCGGGGGCTGGACCACGATGAACGACATTCTGCACGGGCTCGGCGCGGCGGCGGCCTACGGCGCCCTCGGTGTGGTGCTGCTGCTCCTCGGCATCGGGCTGGTCGACGTGCTGACGCCCGGCAGGCTCGGCCACCAGATCTGGGTGGAGCGCAACCGCAACGCCGCCGTCCTGCTCAGCTCCGCGCTGCTCGGCATCGGCGGGATCGTCTTCACCGCGATCATGTACACCTACGCCGACTTCGGCAAGGGCCTGGTCTCGACGGCCTGTTACGGCCTGCTCGGGCTGCTGCTGATGGCCGTCGCGTTCTGGCTGGTGGACCTGCTGACGCCGGGCAAGCTCGGCGAGATCCTGGTCGATCCGGAGCCGCACCCGGCGGTGTGGGTGTCCGCCGCCTGCAACATCGCGGTGGCGGCGGTGGTGTCGGCCGCGATCGCCTGACGGCGGGCCGGGCGGTGGCCGCCGCACGTGGCCACCGCACCATGCCAGGCCGCCGCGTCAGGCCGCCGCGCGGCCACGGCCCGGCCGGGTGCGGCGCGCGCTACGCCGGGTACGGCGTCAGGCCCAGGACGTGCTCCCGCCCCCACGCCCCCAGCGGCCCCAGCGCCGTGTTGAGGCGGTGCCCCGCCTCGGTCAGCGCGTACTCGACCCGCGGCGGCACCTCGTCGTACGCCTCCCGGTGCACGATGCCGTGCGCCTCCATCTCGCGCAGGTGCGCGGTCAGCACCTTCTCGGTGATCCCCGGCAGCAGCCGGCGCAGCTCGCCGAAGCGGCACCGCGGGCGCTCGCCCAGGGCCCAGAGGATCGACACCTTCCACTTCCCGCCGATCACGTCCATCGCGGCGTCCGTCCCGCAGATGTACGCCCCCGGCCTCGGCACGGTCGCCATGCCCACCCCTTCCGACCCCTCCGACCTCGATGCTCACCCCAGGGTAACCACCCACTTCGAAGTGCGTACTTGATCGTTTCCGGGGCCGCGCCGAGGCTGGACACCATGGCAACCAACCCCGTTGAGAACGTGTCCAAGACCCCGCTCACCCTGCTCGGCCTCGGCGCGATGGGCGCCGCGCTGGCCGAGGCCTGGCTCGCCGCCGGGCACCCGCTGACCGTCTGGAACCGCACCGCCGCCCGCGCCGAGGGGCTCGCCGCCCGCGGTGCCGCCGTCGCCGCCACCGTCGCGGAGGCCGTCGCGGCGAACCGGCTGGTCGTCGTCTGCCTGCTCGACGACGACTCCGTGCAGGAGGCGCTGGACGGCGTCGACCTGACCGGCAAGGACCTGGTCAACCTGGTCACCAGCACGCCCGGGAAGGCCCGCGCCCGCGCCGCCTGGGCCGAGCGGCGCGGCGCCCGCTACCTGGACGGCGGGATCATGGCCGTCCCGCCGATGATCGGCGTCCCGGCCGCCGGGGCGTACGTGTTCTACAGCGGTTCCGCCGAGCTGTTCGAGGAGCACGAGGGCGTCCTCGCCGCCCCGGCCGACACCCGGTACGTGGGCGCGGACGCCGGGTTCGCGGCGCTGCACGACGTGGCGCTGCTCAGCGGGATGTACGGGATGTTCGCCGGGATCGCGCACGCCTTCGCGCTGATCCGCGGCGAGTCCGTGGCGCCGAGCGAGCTGGCCCCGCTGCTGGGCGGCTGGCTCGCCGCGATGTCCGGCTCGGTGGCCAAGACCGCGCAGCAGCTGGAGAGCGGCGACTACGCCCTGGACGTGGTGTCCAACCTGGCGATGCAGGTGGCCGGCAAGGGGACGCTGCTGGGCACCGCCGAGGAGCAGGGGGTGAGCGCGGAACTCCTGCTTCCGTACTTCCGGCTGATGGAGCGTCGACTGGAGATCGGCGGCGGCGAGGAGGACCTGACCGGGGTCGTCGACCTGCTGCGACGGTGAGGCCCGGCCGGTAACGTACCGGCATGGCAGACCTCGAAGAACGCGCCACCGTCGTCGCGTCCGACCCACGGCAGGCCGGAGCGGGGGTGACGGTCCGACCCCGCCGCGCCGACGACCTCGCCGACTGCGTCCGGGTGCTGGGCGACGTCCACGCCGTCGACGGCTATCCGGCCGACTGGCCCGACCGCCCCGCCGCCTGGCTGACCCCGGACGGCCTGCTCGGCGCCTGGATCGCCGAGTCGGACGGCCGGCTCGCCGGGCACGTCGGCCTCGCCCGCAGCGCCCCGGGCGACCTCGCCCCCGGGCTGTGGAGCCACCGCACCGGCGGCCCCCCGGAACTCACCACCGTGATCGGCCGCCTGTACGTCGCCCCCGGGGCGCGCGGCCACCGCATCGGCGCCCGGCTGCTGGCCTGCGCCGTGGCGCACGCGCGGGCGCTCGGCCTGCACCCGGTGCTCGACGTCCTCACCACCGACACCGCCGCCGTGGCCCTCTACCGGCGCCTGGGCTGGACCCGCCTCGGCGGCGGCGACCAGCGCTGGGCCTCCGGACGCACCGTCACCGTGCACTGCTTCGCCGCCCCACGGGGGTGAACCCACCACCGCGGGCGTGAACGCCGCCCCGCCCGGCCGCCCGCCGGGCGGGGCGGCGCGCGTTCCGGTGCCGTGAGCTGATCCCGCTCCCCCGGGCGGGGGAGGGGGATCACCGTGCCGGGGGAGGAGGGGGCGGGCGGCGCGGACGAAGCTGGCGGCATGGTGAGGGACGGGTGGGTGGTGACCGGCTGGGGCCTCGGGTACGCCGGGTTCGGGCTGGGGTGCGCGCTGGGCGGGACGGAGCTGTTCGGCGCGGAGTGGCCGGGGTGGGTGGTCGCCGGCGTGGGGGCGGCCGCGGCCGCGGCCGGGGTGGCGGTGGCCCGCCGGAGGCCGGTGCGCCGGCTGCCGTGGCTGCTGTGGCTGTTGTGCGGGGCGGCCGCGGTGGGGGCCTGGAGCCTGCTGATGGACCTGGTCACGCTGCTGTTCGGCCAGCGGGTGGACAGCGTCCCCGACGCGGTGGAGCGCGTCCTGGCGGCGGTGGGGGCGGTGCTGCTGGCCCGCGCCGCCCTCGGCCCGCGGCCCGTCCCGCCGGGTGCCCGCAGCGGCCCCGGCGACCGGGCGGAGCCGCCCGTGCCGGCTCCCCCGACCGTCCAACTCGCCGCCTGGGCAGGGACCTTGGCGTTCGTCCCGTACGTGCTGATGAAGCAGGTCTGGGCGCTCGGCGGCAGCTTCGCCGGGATCAGCGGCGACCAGATGTACGCGAGCTACGTGCACAACGGCTCCTCCGGGCTCTGGCTCGCCCTGGAGCGCCGGGGGCTCGACGGCACGATGCTGCTGGCGCTGCTCGGGGTGTTCCTGCTCTGGGGGCTGGTCCGTCCGTGGGGGCAGGTCTTCCCGCGCTGGACCCTGCCGCTGCGCGGCCGCCGGGTGCCGCGCTGGCTGCCGCTCACCCCGGCCCTGCTGGGCGCGGCCACGCTGGCGCCGTACGGGGTGGTCGGGATCGGCTACCTGGCGCTCTGCACCGCCGGGGTGACGCGGATCAGGCTCGGCGAGCTGGCCGGTGAGCAGAGCGCGCTGGAGATCGCCTGGGTCGGGATGTGCGGGTTCGCCGGGTACGGGGTGGCGCTGGTGGTGGCCGCCCGGTCGTACTGGCAGCGGACGGCGGCGGTCCGCCGGGACGGCTGAGGCCGGGGCTTGCTGAGGCCGGGGTTTGCTGAGGCCGGGGTTTGCTGAGGCGGCAACAAAGCTTGCCGATCCGGTGAGGCGGGCCGCAGCCTGGCGGTGGAGGTGAGCGCCATGGGCGAGACGATCGGAACGACCGGAACGACCGGAACGACCGGAACGACCGGAACCAGCGGGAGCGAGCGCTACGACGCGGTGGTGGTCGGCGCCGGAGCGGCGGGGCTGAACGCCGCCCTGGTGCTGGGCCGGGCCCGGCGCCGGGTCGCGGTGGTGGACGCCGGTGAGCCGCGCAACGCCCCCGCCGCCCACCTGCACGGCTACCTGGGCCGGGACGGCATGCCCCCGGCGGCGCTGCTGGCGGTCGGCCGGGAGGAGGCCGCCCGGTACGGGGTGGACCTGATCGACGCCCGGGTCGAGCACGTCGAGCACGTCGAGCACGTCGAGCTCGAAGAACACGTCGAGCACGTCGAGCGGGCCGGCTTCGTGGTCCACCTGGCCGGCGGACCGGTGCTGCACGCGCGCCGGGTGGTCGTCGCCACCGGGCTGCGCGACGGGCTGCCGGAGCTGCCCGGACTGACCGAGCGCTGGGGCCACGACGTGCTGCACTGCCCGTACTGCCACGGCTGGGAGGTCCGCGACCGCCCGCTCGGGGTGCTCGGCACCGGCCCGGGGGCCGTCGGCCAGGCGCTGCTGCTGCGGCAGTGGTCGGCGGACGTGGTGCTGCTCGCGCACACCCTCGTGCTGACGGACGACGAGCGGGAGCGGCTCGCCGCCCGGGAGGTCCGGGTGGTCGAGGGCCGGATCGTCCGCCTGGTGTCCGACGACGGGCGGCTGCGCGGCGTCGAACTCGACAACGGCCAGGTGGTGCCGCGCGAGGCGGTGTTCGTCTTCCCGCAGCCGGTCCCCCGGGACGCGCTGCTCTTCGGCCTCGACTGCGCCCGGGGCGACGACGGCTGGGTCACCACCGACCGGACCGGCCGCACCAGCCTCCCCGGCGTCTGGGCGGTCGGCAACGTCGCCGACCCGCGCGCCCAGGTGGTCACCGCCGCCGGAGCGGGCGCGGCGGCCGCCTTCGCGCTCGACCACGACCTCGCGGCGGAGGACCTCGACCGGGCGGTCGAGCGGTACCGCGCGTCCGGCGCCGCCCTGCCCGCCTGAGCGGTCAGCTTTCGTCAATCCACGATCGGAGAATCCGGATGTCAGCGCACCAGCACGACCAAGCCCACGCCCACGGCCACTCCCACGGCCACGGACACCACCACGGCCACTCCCACGGGCACGCCCCCGCCGCCGACTTCGACTGGGACGCGCTCGCCGCGCACCTGGAGCTGGAGGCCGACCTGCGGGCCGACGCCGTCACCGAGGCCGGCCGGTGGCTGCTCGGCCTGCACGGGGAGGGCGGGGTACGGCGGGTCCTCGACGTCGGCAGCGGGCCCGGGGTGATCGCCGGACTGCTGGCGGAGGTCTTCCCGGCGGCCGAGGTGGTGGCCGTCGACCAGTCGGCCGCCCTGCTGGAGCGCGCCCGGACCCGTTCCGGCGGCCGGCTCGGCACCCAACAGGCCGATCTGCCCGCCGAGTTCGACAAGCTCGGCGAGGCCGACCTGATCTGGTCCGGCAACGCCGTCCACCACCTGGGCGACCAGCAGGCCGCGCTCACCTCGCTCGCCGGGCTGCTGCGGCCCGGCGGCCTGCTCGCCGTCGCCGAGAGCGGCCTGCCGGCGCGCTACCTGCCGCGCGACTTCGGCCTCGGCCGGCCCGGCTTCCAGGCCCGGATGGACGCCGCCCACGAGGACGGCTTCAGCGCCATGCGGGCCGAACTGCCCGGCAGCACCGCGGAGATCGAGGACTGGCCGGCCATGCTGCGGCGGGCCGGGCTGACCCCGACCGGCACCCGCACCTTCCTGGTCGACCACCCCGCTCCGCTCGCCGGCCCCGTCCGCCGCTACCTGCACATCCAGCTGACCCGGCGGCGCGACCGGCTCGCCGAGCAGCTCGACGCCGAGGACCGGGCCACCCTGGACGCCCTGCTTGCCGAGGACGCCCCCACCGGCGTCCTGCACCGCCCGGACGCCTTCTACCTCGCCGCGATGACCGTCCACACCGCCCGCCGGGACTGACCGCCGGGGCCCGGGGGCGCGAGCCCGCCGCCCGGGCGTCAGCGGCCGAGGAAGGCGGCCACCGTACGGCTGAAGGCGGCCGGGTCGTCCAACCACGGGTAGTGCCCGGCGGCGGGCTGGACGGCGGTGCGGGCGTCGCGGAACAGCGCCGCCGTGGCGCGGACCGCCCCCGGCCGCGGGTCGGGGTCGTACTCCCCCGCCAACAGGAGGACGGGGAGGGGAGTTCGGCGACGGCCGCGCGGACGTCGGCGGGCCGGAAGCCTCCGCCGTGGTACGCCGCCGCGGCCTCCGGATGACTCTGAGCGGCGCGGTCGGCCTCGTGGGCGCGGGCCGCGTCGTTCCAGTGGCCGTGGAAGAGCGGCGCCACGGCATCGGGGTCGGCGGTGCCGCCGGCGAAGGCGGCGCGGACGGCGGCCAGGGCGGCCGGGTACCACTCCTCACCGCCGAGGCCGCGGGCCTGCGCCGCTTCGCGGTAGTCGTCCTCGGTGGCCGTCCTGCCGAAGATCCGCAGACTGGGCGTGACCAGCACCAGCCGCCCGGTGCGCCCGGGGTGCCGCAGCGCGTCCAGGACGGCGAGCGAGCAGCCGGCGGAGTGGGCGAGGACGTCCACCCGGTCGAGCCCGAGGTGGGCCCGGAAGGCCTCGACGTCCGCGACCTGGCGGTCGACCCGGTAGCCCGCCGGATCGGCCGGGCGCTCCGAGCGGCCGGTGCCGCACAGGTCGAGGACGTACAGGGTGCGGTGCGCGGAGAGCCCGCCGAGGTCGCCGAGGTACGCGGCGTCGCGCATCGCCCCGCCGGCGAGGACGAGCAGCGGCTCGCCCTCGCCGAGCACGCGGTAGCCGAGCCGGGTGCCGTCGGGGCCGGAGAAGGTCGTCATCGGAGGATCGTGGCAACCGCGGGACGGCCGGGGCAACGGGATTCCGCCCCGGCCGGGGCCCGCCGAGGGCGTCGAGCAGCGCGGTCACGGCGGCCTCGCCCGGCCGCGGGATACCGTCGGGGCATGACAGCGAGCGAGCAGCGCTTCGTCGTGGTGACCACGACCCACGAGAGCGAGGAGCAGGCCCGGGCCCTGGCGTCCGCCGTGGTGGGGGAGCGGCTGGCGGCCTGCGCCCAGGTGTACCCCGTGCGGTCGGTGTACTGGTGGGACGGCGCGGTGCAGGACGCCGGGGAGTGGCGGATCGACCTCAAGACCAGGGCCGAACTCGTGGACCGGCTGGGCGCGTTCGTGGCCGGGCGGCACTCCTACGAGACGCCCGAGCTGATCGCCGTACCGGTGGCGGGCGGCAGCCCGGGCTACCTCGCCTGGGTGGCCGAGGAGACGTCGGACGCGGCGGGCGCGACGGGCCCGGCGGATTAGCGCGGGGCTCCGCGCTCATCCGCCGAGCCGCCGAAGCGCGCCGTCCAGGCCGCCAGCTCCTCGTCCGTGATCTTGGCGAACAGCACCGGCGGCACCGTGAACGCGGTCCCGGCCGGCACCAGGTCCAGCGTCCGCGCCTCCTCGGGGGAGACCCAGTCCCGGGTGGCGGCGGGCGAGTCCTCGGGCAGCGCGAAGGCCCCGCGCACGGCCGCCGCCGTGCCCGGGACGAACGGCTCGGAGACCACCGCGTACAGGTGGACCAGGTTCATCGCGGTGCGCAGGGTCAGCGCCGCCGCCTCCGGGTCGGTCTTCACCTGGAGCCAGGGCGCCTTCTCGTCCAGGTACGCGTTGCCCGCGCTCCACAGCGCGCGCAGGGCCTGCGCCGCCTTGCGGAAGTTGAGCCCGTCCAGCTGGGCCTCGTACTCGGCGAGCAGGCCGGCGACCTGCTCGCCGAGGCGCTGCTCGGCCTCCCCCGGCGGGTGGCCGCCCGGGACCTCCTCGCCGAAGCGCTTGCGGCTGAAGGTGAGCACCCGGTTGACGAAGTTGCCGAGGGTGTCGGCGAGGTCCTTGTTGACCACCGAGGCGAACAGCTCCCAGGTGAAGCTGGAGTCGTCCGACTCGGGCGCGTGCGCCAGCAGGAAGTAGCGCCAGTAGTCGGCGGGCAGCAGCTCCAGCGCGACGTCGGTGAAGACGCCGCGCTTCTGGCTGGTGGAGAACTTCCCGCCGTAGTACGTCAGCCAGTTGAAG
>NZ_JBEXJK010000179.1:0-16127 GCF_040609095.1 Kitasatospora sp. NPDC004799 | reverse complement strand
GTTCCTTTTTGCCACCCCCCCCCGCCCCCCCCCGGCGCCCGCCCGGGGCTGCGCCCCGGGCCCGCCAGGGGCGGGTCAGCCGGGGGTGGGGCGGCTAGGGGTGGGTCATCCGCAGCACATCCAGGGCCTCGTCGAGCTGCTCCTCGGTGAGCAGGCCCTGTTCGAGGTAGCCGCGCTCCAGCACCACCTGACGGATCGTCTTGCGCTCGGCCAGCGCCTGCTTGGCGACCTTCGCGGCCTCCTCGTACCCGATGTAGCGGTTCAGCGGGGTCACCACCGAGGGCGAGGACTCCGCGTACTCCCGGGCCCGTTCGACGTTGGCGGTGATGCCGTCCACCGTCCGGTCGGCCAGCAGCCGGGCGCTGTTGGCCAGCAGCCGCACCGACTCCAGCACGTTGCGGGCGATCACCGGGAGCATCACGTTCAGCTCGAAGTTGCCGCTCGCGCCCGCCAGCGTGACCGTCGCGTCGTTGCCCACCACCTGGGCGGCGACCATCAGCACCACCTCGGGCAGCACCGGGTTCACCTTGCCGGGCATGATCGACGAACCGGGTTGGAGATCCGGCAGGTTGATCTCGCCGAGCCCGGTGCGCGGACCGGAGCCCATCCACCGCAGGTCGTTCGCGATCTTCGTGAACCCTACCGCCACCGTGCGCAGTTGACCGCTCAGCTCGACCAGGGCGTCCCGCGCGCCCTGCGCCTCGAAGTGGTTCCTGGCCTCGGTCAGCGGCAGGTCGGTGGCGCGGGCGACCTCCGCGATGACGGCCGCCGGGAACCCGGGCGGGGTGTTGATGCCGGTGCCCACCGCCGTTCCGCCGAGCGGGAGTTCGGCCACCCGGGGGAGGGTGGCCAGCAGCCGCTCCCGCCCGTGCCGCACCTGCGCCGCGTAGCCGCCGAACTCCTGGCCGAGCGTGACGGGCGTGGCGTCCATCAGGTGCGTGCGGCCCGACTTGACCACCCCGGCGAACTCGGTGGCCTTGCGCTCCAGCGCCTCCGCGAGGTGCTCCAGCGCCGGGACGAGGTCGTGGGTGACGGCGGCGGTGGCGGCGATGTGGATCGAGGACGGGAAGACGTCGTTGGACGATTGGCTGGCGTTGACGTGGTCGTTCGGGTGCACCGGCCGGCCCAGCCGCTCCCCGGCCAGGGTGGCGATCACCTCGTTGGTGTTCATGTTGGACGAGGTGCCCGAACCGGTCTGGAACACGTCCACCGGGAACTGGTCGTCCCAGTGCCCCTCCGCGACCTCCCCGGCCGCCGCCGCGATCGCCTCCGCCGTCTCCTCGTCCAGGACCCCGAGCCGGGCGTTCACCCGGGCCGCGGCGGCCTTGATCCGGGCCAGCGCGGCGATGTGCGCCCGCTCCAGCCGCTGGCCGGACACCGGGAAGTTCTCCACCGCCCGCTGCGTCTGCGCCTGCCACTTCGCCTCGGCCGGCACCCGGACCTCGCCCATCGAGTCGTGCTCGATCCGGTACTCCTGCGGCTTCTCCTGCTGGCCACCCATCGCGCGCTGCACCTCCTGTACGGGCCGGACAGGCCCGGAACGGATCTCCGATCACCACAGCCGCGGCGGGGCCCCGGGTATTTCCGGCCGGGGTGATCCCGGGCCCGGGGTTGACGTTCACCGACCGCCGGCGGGGCGGTCCGGCGCCTACCGCCGGGGCGGTCCGGCGCCTACCGCCGGGGCGGCGCGGCGCCTACCGTCGGCGCAGCTCGGCGCGGACCAGCTCGCCCGGGGCGGTGCCGGCCTGGGCGACGATCTCCCCGTCCGGGGCCCAGACGCCGGAGCCGCCCGAGGTGTCCGGGTACTCGCCGCTGGCCCCGGCACAGGTCGCGAGCACGCACCACACCCCGTGGGCCACGGCCCGGCTGCGGAGGTGCCCGTCCCGGCGCTCGGCCTGGGCGGCGCCGGGCCCGTAGAGGGTGGACGCGACGTAGGCGTCGATGCCGAGCGCGGAGGTCTCCGCGGCGTGCGCCGGGTCGGCGGCGTCCGCGCAGACGGCCAGGCCGAGCCGCAGGCCGTCCAGCTCCAGGACGACGGGCTTCTCGCCGGGGGTGAAGCGCTCGACCTCGGCGCCGTGCAGGCACATCTTCCGGTAGACGACCGCGGCGCCCTCCCCGGTGACCGCCAGCGTGGCGATGCACTCGCGACCGTCGGCCTCGGCGACCGGTGCCCCGACCAGGGCGACGGCACCGGTCTCGGCGCAAGCCGCCACCAGCGGCGCGAGACGGGCGTCCGCCGGGTCGACGGCCGGCGCGGCCAGGTCGTAGCCGGTCAGCGACAGCTCGGGGAACACCACCAGCCGGGTGCCCGCCTCCCGCACCGCCGCCGCGTGCAGGGCGACGTTCTCGGAGACGGTCTCCGGACGGCCGGCGACGGCGCAGACCGGCTGGGCGACGGCGACGGCGACGGTCAGCGGTGCGGTCGCGGTGGACGACTCGTGCGGCTGCGCGGACGAGGGCATGGCGGATCCTCCGGCGGGGCGGGGTGGGGTGATCATGGTCAACCTATGTGCCCGCCGCGGACGCGGGCAACAGAGCCCGGACAGGGCGCGGGACGGGCGGGCGGGACGGGCGGGCGGGGCGCCCGGGGAGGATCGGGCAGATCTCACGCGAGTTCACCTGAACTCAGGCGAACTCAGGTGAACTCACTCGAAGGAGTGAGATCCCCGGCGGGCGCTTCAAACTGCCGTGCGCCCCTTCGTACGCTCCGGACCGGGCCGGACGGACTCCGGCCGGACCCGGATCGCCGCAGCTCGGCCCGGGGGGACCAGTACGAGGGGTGGGCGGACGGATGACCACAGGGCACGGCCCGACGGGCGGAACGGGTGACGGGGCGACGGTGGAGGGGATGACCCCAACGCATGCCCGGGTGGACGTCGCGGCGGGCGTCCCGGGGGCCGACGCTCCGGCGGACGCGGGGACGGGCCCCTCCGGCGGCCTCACCCGGCGGCGGCTGCTGGGCGCGTCGGCGGCGCTCGGCGGCGCGGCCTGGCTGCTGCGCGGCACCGTCGGCCCGGACAGCGCCGAGGCCGCCACGCCCGTACCGCCCGGGCTGCCCGCCGGCACCGAGCTCTACCAGCGGGTCTTCCAGAACTGGTCCGGCGAGATCCGCACCGACCAGCTGTGGACCTGCGCGCCCCGCACCCCGGAGGAGGTCCCGGCCCTCGCCGACTGGGCGCACGCCAACGGCTGGCGGCTGCGCGCCTCCGGCTACCGGCACACCTGGGCGCCGCTCACCGTCGCCGCCGGGACCCGGGAGAGCGCCCGGGTCCTGCTCGTGGACACCAGCCGGTACCTCACCGCCATCGGCTCCGAATCGCCCGGCACCGTCCGGGTGCAGACCGGCGCCACCATGGAGGCCCTGCTCGCCCACCTGGCCGACCGCGGCCTCGGCCTGACCGCCTGCCCGGCCCCCGGCGAGATCACCGTCGGAGGGGTGCTCGCCATCGGCGGCCACGGCACCGCCCTCCCGGCCGCCGGGGAGGTACGGCCGGAGGGGCACGGCTACGGCTCGGTCAGCAACCAGGTCGTCCGGCTCACCGCCGTCGTCCTCGACCCGGCCACCGGCCGCTACACCCTGCGCACCTTCGAGCGCTCCGAGGCCGACAGCGCCGCCTTCCTGGTGCACCTGGGCCGGGCCTCCCTCACCGAGGTGGTGCTGCGGGCCGGCGCCGACCGGCCGATGCGCTGCGTCAGCCGGCTCGACATCCCGGCAGGCGAGCTCTTCGCCCGCCCGGGTACCGGCTCGGGGGCCGGCGGGGGCGCCTCGACGGGGGCCGGCTCGGGCGCCGGTGCGGGAAGCGGCGGGGACGGCGGGCTCGGCGGAGTGCTGGGCGGAGTGCTCGGGGGAGTGCTGGGCGGCGTCCTGGGCGGGGACGCAGGAGGCCCGCGCACCTTCGCCGACTTCGTGGATCGCGACGGGCGGGTGGAGGCGATCTGGTTCGCCTACACCGAGTACCCCTGGCTCAAGACCTGGAGCGTCACGCCGAACAAGCCGCTCGCCTCGCTGTCCGTCGACCACCCCTACAACTACCCCTTCTCGGACAACCTGCCGGAGCCGGTCGCCCGGCTCGCCGGTGAGATCGTCACCGGCGCCTGGGCGTCGGCCCCGCTGTTCGGCCAACTCCAGTACCTGGTCGCGAAGGTGGGGCTGACCGGCGACATCACGGACGTCCTGCTCTCCGGCGCCCTGCTGCGCCAACTGCTCAACGGCGAGGTGCTCACCCACCTGCTCGCGGGCGGACTGCGCTCCGACCTCTGGGGCCCCTCGCGCACCCTGCTCCAGTACGTCCGCCCGACCACCCTGCGGGTCACCGCCAACGGCTACGCGATCCTCACCAAGCGCGCCGACCTCCAGTGGGTGGTGAGCGAATTCGCCGCCTACTACCGGGAGTTGCTCGCCGACTACCAGGCCAGGGGCGAGTTCCCGGTGAACGGCGCGGTGGAGATCCGGGCCACCGGCCTGGACGACCCGGCCTCCTCCGGTGTCCCCGGCGCCCGGCCCCCGCTGCTGTCCGCGCTGCGCCCGCGCGCCGACCGGCCCGAGTGGGACACGGCGGTCTGGCTGGACGTCCTCGCCTTCCCCGGCACCCCCGGACTGGAGCGCTTCGCCCGGGAGTTGGAGCAGTGGCTGCTGCGCACCTTCGACGGCACCCGGGCGGGCCTGCGGGTCGAGTGGTCCAAGGGCTGGGCGTACACCGATGCCGCCGCCTGGTCCGATCCCGACCTGCTGGGCCGGGTCATCCCCGACAGCCTGCGGGCCGGCGGCGGGCCCGGCTGGGACGAGGCGGTCGCCGTCCTGGACCGCCACGATCCGCACCGGGTGTTCGGAAACCCCTTCCTGGACGGGCTGTTGAAGTAGCCCAGTTGCTTCTGCGTGATCTGACTGACCGTCAGGTCCGGGTCAGATGTGCTCCATGACGATCACCGCGAGGGTGTCCGGGGCCAGGGCGCGGAACACGTGCGGAGCGTCGCCCGGGTAGCTCACGTAGTCGCCCGGGCCCAGCTCGACCGGGGCCTCCGTCGGCCCGACCAGTGCCCGCCCGGCGCCGATCATCACATGTTCGACGGTGCCGGGCATGTGCGGGTCGGAGGCCCGGGTCTCGCCCGGCTGCGCCTCGATCCGGTAGATGTCGCGCCGGGCGTTGGGCGGGCAGGAAGCGAGCACGGTGGCGGCGTAGTCGGCGCGCTCGGAGTGGGTCACCGGGCCCTCGCCGGCCCGGATCACCTTGACCACCGGGCGCGGCGGGTCGACGAGCCGGCTGAACGGCACGTTCAGCGCGACCCCGAGCGCCCAGAGCGTCTCCACGCTGGGGTTGCCCGCGCCCGACTCCAGCTGGGACAGCGTGGACTTGGCGATGCCCGCGCGCCGGGCCAGCTCGGCCATCGACAGCCCGCTGCGCTCGCGCTCGCGCCGGATCGAGGCGGCGATCTGGCCGATCAGCTCGGCGCCGGTGGCGCTGCTGCCGCTGCTGCCGGTGCCGCCGGTGCTGCCGCTGGTGGCGCCGCTGGTGGAGCCGGTGGTGGGGCCGTTGGGGCCGGCGGGGTCCGTGGCCGGGGTGGTCTGGTCACTCATGCTCGCCACTCACGCTTCCTCCTGCCCCATCGGGCGACTCCCGGTTGCGGCCGATGCCGCCGTTCATGCTGCCACGAGCGGCCCCGTCCACCATCGTTCGCTCGGCCGGTCTGTTCGTTCGTCTTGACGAACACTGCTGGTCGGGTTCAGTCTAATGAACATGCGTTCGCTACTCCGAACACTGGAGCGTGCCACCCTCCGGGACATCGCCCTGGTCTGCCTGGCCGACGCCCTCGTCGGCGCCTCCTTCGGTGCGATCAGCGTCTCCGGCGGCCTGCCGCTCTGGGTGCCGATCGCCCTCTCCGTCCTGGTCTTCGCCGGCGGTTCCCAGTTCGCGGCGGTCGGCGTGGTGCTCTCCGGCGGCGGCGCCCTCGCCGCGGTCGCCACCGGGCTGGTGCTCAACGCCCGGCTGCTCCCCTTCGGCTTCACCGTGGCCGACGTGCTCGACGGCCCGTGGTGGTGGCGGCGGCTGGTGGGGGCGCAGCTGCTCACCGACGAGACCGCCGCCTTCGCGCTGCAGCAGAGCGAGCCGCGGCGGCGCCGGGCCGTGTACTGGCTCTGCGGGATCGCGCTGTTCGTGGTCTGGAACGTCTCGGTGCTGCTCGGGGCGCTCGCGGGCGGGCTGATCGGCGACACGGACGCGCTCGGCCTGGACGCCGCCTTCCCCGCCGTGCTGCTCGCGCTCGTGCTGCCTTCGCTCGCGGACCGCCGCACCCGTACGGCGGCGGTGGTGGGCGCGGTGGTCGCGGTGGCGGCCACGCCGTTCGTCCCGTCCGGGCTGCCGGTGCTGCTCGCCCTGGTCGGGCTGCTGTTCGCCGGACGGCCGGCGGTCCAGGGGTCGGGGCTTCAGGGGGCGGCGGGCCGGGAGGCGACGGGCGGGCGGGAAGCGGAGGACCCCGGGAGCGAGGGGAATGCCGAAAGTGTGGAGAACGTGGAGCACGCGGAGAAGGAGGCGGTCCGATGATGCCGCTGTACGCCGTCCTGCTGCTGGCGGCCGGGACGTACGCCTTCCGGCTCGCCGGGCCGCTGCTCGGCGGTCGGCTCGCCCTCTCGGAGCGGCTGCGGCACCTGCTGGCCGTCGCGGCGGCGGTGCTGCTGGTGGCGCTGATCGCGACCGGCGCACTGACCCAGGGGCACGGCTTCGCGGGGTGGGCCCGTCCGGCGGGCGTGCTGGTCGCGGGCGTGCTCGCGCTGCGCCGGGCGCCGTTCCCGGCGGTGGTCGTCGCGGGTGCGGCGACGACGGCGGTGCTGCGGCTCTGCGGGGTGGGGTGACAGCTGACAGAGTTTGAAATCTGTTATCTGTCAGCTGTTATCTGTTCGCCGTCATCTGTCGGCTGTGATCTGTTCGCGGTCACCTGTTCGCGGTCACCGGTCTTCCCCGGCCTGCTGGTGCGCCAGGGACTTGAAGAAGATGGTGGTCGGCCGGAGGGTGCCCGCCGGGTCGGCCGCGAAGTCCGGCACCGAGCCGACCCGGGTCCAGCCCGCCCGCTCGTACAGCCGCTCGGCCGGGCTGCCCGCCTCGGTGTCCAGCACCAGCGTCCGGATGCCCAGCGCCGCCAGCAGCCGCCCGGCCAGCCGGTGGCCGCGGTCCGCCGGGTGCACCATCAGCTTGGCCACCTCGCCCCGGTGGCGGCCGTTCGCGGTGGCGGCCGGCCTCAGCTGCACCGTGCCGGCGAGCCGTCCGTCGCCCCGGTCCCGGGCGGTCCACAGCACCAGCCGCCCGGCCGCGAGGTCCGGGCCGAGCGTCCGCCACCACGCCGCGGCCTCGTCCGGCCGCAGCGGGGCGAGGAACCCGACCGAGGCGCCGCCGTGCACGGTCTCCGCCAGGAGCCCGCCGAACTCCTCCGCCGAGTCCTCCAGCTCCCGGGCCGTCACCTCGGCCACCGCGTACCCGCCCTCGGACATGTCGCCATCCTCACTCGTTCGCGCCCGCCCACCGCTCGGCCGGGTGCGGAATACTCGCCGGTATTCCGCCGAGAGTACAAGGAGCTTCAATGACGAAGCCGAACCGGATCGACCCGTCCGACCTGCTCGCGGTCGGCGACCTGCTCTCCGACGAGGAGCGGCTGATCCGCGACACCGTCCGCCGGTTCACCGAGGAGCGCATCCGCCCGCACATCGGCGACTGGTTCGAGCGCGGGGTCTTCCCGGCGCGTGAACTCGCCCCCGAGCTCGGCGCCCTTGGCGTACTCGGCATGCACCTCGACGGCTACGGCTGCGCGGGCGCCGACGCGGTGGCGTACGGGGTGGCCTGCATGGAGCTGGAGGCGGCCGACTCCGGTCTGCGCAGCTTCGTCTCCGTCCAGGGCTCGCTCGCGATGCGCTCGATCCACGCCTTCGGCTCCGAGGAGCAGAAGCAGCGCTGGCTGCCCGGCATGGCGGCCGGTGAACTGATCGGCTGCTTCGGCCTCACCGAGCCGGACTTCGGCTCGGACCCGGCCAACATGCGCACCCGGGCGGTGCGGAAGGGCGGCGAGCGCGGCGACTGGGTGCTGTCCGGCAGCAAGATGTGGATCACCAACGGCAGCATCGCCGACGTCGCCGTGGTCTGGGCGCAGACCGAGGAGGGCGTGCGCGGCTTCCTGGTCGAGCGCGGCACCCGCGGCCTGACCGCCACCGACGTGCACGGCAAGCTCTCGCTGCGCGCCTCGGTCACCAGCGAGCTGGCCTTCGACGAGGTGGTGCTGCCCGCCGACGCCGTGCTGCCCGGGGTGGTCGGCCTGCGCGGACCGCTCTCCTCCCTCAACGAGGCCCGCTACGGCATCCTCTGGGGCACCGTCGGCGCCGCCCGCGACTGCTACACCTCCGCCCTGGACTACGCCAAGAGCCGGATCCAGTTCGACCGGCCGATCGCGGGCTTCCAGCTGACCCAGCAGAAGCTGGTCGAGATGATGCTGGAGGTCGAGAAGGCGTACCTGGTCGCCCTGCGGATCGGCCGGCTCAAGGAGCAGGGCGCGGCCCGCCCGCCGCACGTCAGCTTCGGCAAGCTCAACAACGTCCGCACCGCGCTGGAGATCGCCCGCAGCGCCCGGACCGTCCTCGGGGCCAACGGCATCACCACCGAGTACCCGGTGCTGCGGCACGCCAACAACCTGGAGTCGGTGCTCACCTACGAGGGCACCAGCGAGATCCACACCCTGGTCCTCGGCGAGGCCATCACCGGCGAGTCCGCCTACCGCTGACGGGCGGCTCTCCGGGGCACTCCGGCCCGGGAAATCCGGTGGCCGGGCCCGCCGCGGCCCGGCTACCGTCCCTGCCATGACCAGCCAGTCCGCCCCCACGCCGCCCCCGACCACCACCCTCTGGCGCCCCACCGGGCCCGAGGAGCTGGCCCTGGTCGAGGCCGCCGACCGGCGCGCCTGGCCGCCCCGCCTGCCCGAGCAGCCGATCTTCTACCCCGTCCTCAACGAGGACTACGCGATCCGGATCGCCCGGGACTGGAACGTGCCCGCCTCCGGCGTCGGCTACGTCACCCGCTTCGAGGTCGACACCGCCTTCCTCGCCCGCTACCCCGTGCGGCAGGCGGGCGGCCGGACCATCCTCGAGCTCTGGGTGCCCGCCGAGGAGCTGGCGGAGTTCAACCGGCACATCGTCGGCCGCATCGAGGTCGTCCACGAGTTCCGCCCGCAGCCCTGACCGAACAGCGGCCCTGACCGGTCCGCAGCCCTGACCGAACAGCGGCCCTGACCGGTCCGCAGCCCTGACCGAACAGCGGCCCTGACCGGTCCGCGGCCCTGACCGGTCTCCTCCCAGGTCGGCGGGTTCCCGGCGCCCTTCCGACACCTCGCGGACACCCGGCGTTCGGCGGTGGGACGCCGACCGGTACGGCGGCCGGTGAAGCATGGCGCGGTCGGCGGCGCCCTCGGCGGGCGCGGCCGGGTGTGCACGACCGAAAGGAACCCCCGCCATGTCCGCTGCCCAGTGGCCCCGCCCCCGGGTGCTCGTCGTCGGGATCGACGGCGTCCGCCACGACTACCTGGCCCAGGTGCCGATGCCGCGCCTGCGGGAGGTCGCCGAGGCCGGGTTCCTGGTGCCGGTCACTGTCGCGGACACCACGCCCACCATGTCCGGGCCGTGCTGGGCCACCATCGTGACCGGGGTCGAGCCCGCCAAGCACGGGGTCTGGGGCAACCACCTGGGCGGCAACCGGCTCGACGTGTTCCCCGACTTCGCCACCCGCCTCGCCCGGGGCGACCGCCGCCGCACCTTCGTCGCCGCCGGCTGGGACCCGCTGATGATCAACGAGTCCGGCGGCCCGCTGTTCCGCGCCCCCGGTCGGCTCTCCTACGTGGCCCCCGCCGAGGACACCCCCGAGGCCTGGGAGATCGTGGACGAGGAGGTCACCCGGGAGGCCGTCCACGTCCTCGGCACGGCCGACCCCGAGGCCTCCTTCGTCTACCTCGGCGCCGTCGACGAGACCGCCCACTTCCTGGGCTGCGGCGACGAGTACCGCGCGTCCATGCGCGCCGCCGACGAGCGCCTCGGCCGCCTCCTCGACGCCGTCCGCGGCCGGGCGACCCACGCCGAGGAGCAGTGGACGGTCATCGTCGTCACCGACCACGGACACCTGGACGCCGGCGGCCACGGCGGCCGTACGCCCGAGGAGCGGACGGCCTGGGTCGCCTGCGCCGGGCACGGCATCCCGGCCGGCCCGCCCACCGGCGAGATCCGCCACCCGGACGTCGCCGCCCAGGTGTACGCCTCGCTGCTGCGCCCGA
Organism: Kitasatospora sp. NPDC004799; assembly: GCF_040609095.1. Lineage (NCBI taxonomy): Bacteria > Bacillati > Actinomycetota > Actinomycetes > Kitasatosporales > Streptomycetaceae > Kitasatospora > Kitasatospora sp. NPDC004799. The sequence continues at coordinate 5,834 of NZ_JBEXJK010000179.1, read as the reverse complement.
TCGACCCGCACTGGACGCTCGACGGCCACCCGTTCCCGGTCGCCCGGCCGGTACCGGCGGCGGTCTGAGGCACGGGCGCGCCGGCCCGGGGCCGGCCGTCGGTGCCCCGGGTGCAGCAGGCCGGGCTGCGGTGGTGCCGGGCTTGAGCAAGGCTCGATCGGGGCTCGGACCGTGACCGACCCGGGAGCGCCGACCCGGAGTGCCGTCCCGGAGCGCGACCCGGAGTGCCGACCCGAGCGCCGGGGCGGCGCGTCCCCGGGGCCGGGGCCGGGTTTCCCCGGGGCCGGCGGGGGCCGGAACCCGTGGACCTCAGGGTCCCCGCCGAAGGGCATACGCCTGAAGGTGGAGACGGTACCCCGTGGGTCGGAGACGACATCGCGACCTGGTGGTGACGATCCGACGGGTCCGCACGGGCCACGATGGTTGCACCGGGCGGCGGAGCACGCCGGCCGGGTCGGTGGCGCAGTCCTGAACGGCCGCGCCGGAAGCGGGGACGAGCGGCAACGGCCGCACGGACACGACACGGAGAGGGCAGTCGGGGAATGAAGGGCATCGTGAGCAAGGTCGCGCTGGGAGTCGCGGGTACCGGCATGGCCGTCGCCGTGGCGGCCGTGGCAATCGGCCCGCGGGTGTCCGAGTGGTACGACGGGCACCACCAGCAGCAGGGCTCGTACGCGACCGGTACCCAGGCCAAGGCCGAACACCGGTCGGTGCCGGCCTGGCTGCCCGACAACGCCTCCGGGGTGAAGTACCTGATGTCCACCCGGGGCGACGACCGCCTGCTGCACGCCATCCTCCCCGAGGGCCGGCTCCCCGTCGGCTGCACCACCGGGCTGCCGGGCAAGAGCGCCCACCCGGTGCCGCAGTCGCTCAAGGCCGGCTGGTTCCCCGAGAACGTCGTGACCAAGGCGAGCGGCACCTGCGGGCACTACAACGTGGCGCTGACCGGCAACCAGCTCTACGCGTGGCAGGACGGCGCGGCGCTGCAGGCGGCGCTGCGCGCCGAGCACGTCGCCAAGCACTGAGGCCGGGAGCCGGCGGCCTGCCCCGGGCTGCGTCGAACCGGTTCTGACCGGCCCCGACCAGCCATGATCGGGGAGCGGAACGGCCCGCCGGGCACCGGAAGGTGCGGGCGGGCCGTCGTCGTGCGCGGGCGCGGAACGGGCGGCCGGCGACCCGCCCGGACGCACCCTCACGGCCGAACAGCTCGCACCCCCGCTGTCGGAACCGGCCCGGGCTGCGATAGGACGGAGCGCGAACGAGCCCCACGTCACCCGTCCGTAAGGAGCACCATGCCCGGCCCGACCGTCGGCCCCACCGACGACACGTCGACCGCTGCCGCCACCACGCCCACGACCGCATCCACGACCGCATCCGTCGCCGCACCCGCCACCGGACGGGGCCGTCCCGGCTGGGCCGTGATCGCCACCCTCGGCGGTCTCACCGCGCTCGGCCCGCTCACCACGGACCTCTACCTGCCGGGCCTGCCCGCGATCGCCGACGACCTGGTCGCCCAGCCGGCCGCCGTCCAGCTCACCCTGACCTTCTCGATGTTCGGGGTCGCGGCCGGGCAGCTGCTCTTCGGGCCGCTCAGCGACCGCTTCGGGCGCCGCCCGCCGCTGCTCGCGGGGCTCGTCCTCTACACCCTGTCCAGCGTGGTGTGCGTGGTCGCGCCGAACCTGCCGGTGCTGATCGCCGCCCGCTTCCTCCAGGGCGCGGCCGGTTCCGCCGGGCTGGTGATCGGGCGCGCCGTCTCCCGGGACCGCTTCCAGGGCGTCGCGCTGCTGCGCTTCCTCGCCTCGATCGCCCTGATATCCGGGCTGGCGCCGATCCTCGCCCCGATCGTCGGCGCGCAGCTGATGCGGTTCACCTCGTGGCGCGGCACCTTCGGCGTGCTCACGGCGCTCGGACTGCTGCTCACCCTGGTCTCCTTCGGGGTGCTGCGCGAGACGCTGCCGCCGGAGACCCGGCACGGCGGCGGGGTGGGCACGACCCTGCGGACGATGGGCCGGCTGCTGCGCAACCTGCCGTTCCTCGGGCTGGCGCTGACCAGCTCCCTCGCCTTCGGGGCGCTGTTCGGCTACATCAGCGGGTCCTCGACGGTGCTCCAGCACGTGTACCACGTGTCGCCGCAGACCTACAGCCTGCTGTTCGGGCTGAACTCGTTCGCGATCGTGGTGATGACCCAGGTCAACGGGCGGGTACTGGCGCCGCGCTTCACCCAGCGGGCGCTGATGCTGGGCAGCCTCGCCGCGGCGGTGGCCGCCGGGGTGGCGCTGGTGCTGCTGACGACGGTGTGGGACTTCGGGCTGGTCGGCTTCTGTCCGCCGCTGTTCGTGATGATGGGCAGCCTCGGTGTGCTGCTGCCGAACACCGCGGCCCAGGCGCTCGGCCTGGTCGAGCCGCAGGTGGCGGGTACGGCGTCGGCGCTGCTCGGGACGGGCAACTTCCTGTGCGGTGCGGTGGTCGCGCCGCTGAGCAGCCTCGGCGGTCAGCCGTCGGCGGTGCTGCTGGCACTGGTGGTCCTGGTCTGCGGGGTGCTGGCGACGGTGGCGTACCTGGCGCTGTGCCGGCCGGAGCGGATGCGGGCGGTGGGCGGCTGACGGGCGGCGGCTGGACGAACGGCTGCGGACAGGTGACGGCGACCGGATAGCAGCGGACAGACGACAGACGACAGCGGACAGACGACAGCGAACAGAAAACAGATGACAGCTGACAGATGTTGAAATCTGTCAGCTGTCATCTGTTATTCGTCGCCCGTCATCCCTCGCCCGAAGCGGACTCAGGCGATGGAGAAGTCATCCCCGTACACGTTGCCCTGGCCGTACCAGCCGTGCAGGTACACGGTGACGGTGCCGTTGGCGCCGGTGGTGAAGGGGACGGACAGCTTGGTCCAGCCGGCGGAGTTGGCCCAGGCGCTGGCCGTGGCGCCGCCGCTGACGCCGACGTAGGCGTAGTTGCCCTGCACCCAACCGCTCAGGGTGTAGCTGGTGTTGGGCTTCAGCGTGACGGTCTGCGCGCACTCGCCGGTCTGGCTCGCGGTGGCCGCGGCCTGGAGCGCCTTGCTGCCGCCGTGGACCGGGGTGGAGACCACGGCGCCGCCGCTCTGGCAGGTCCACGGGGTCAGGCTGCCGCTCTCCAGGTCGCCGTTGACCAGGCCGGTCGTCGGGCCGGTCCCGGTGACGGTCAGCGTGTAGGTCGTGGTGTGGCTGCCGGACGCCCCGGTGGCGGTGACCGACACCGGGTAGGTGCCCGGAGCTGCGGCCGAGGTGGTGGAGATGTTCAGCGTGGCGCTGTTGCCGGCGGTGACGCTGCCGGGGGTCACGGTCGCGGTGACGCCGGCGACCGGGACGCTGCTGACCGTGAGGTTGAGGCTCTGCGCCGAGCCCGCGGTGACCGCCGTCGCGACGGTCGCGGAGGTGGACGAACCGGCAGCGACCGTACCGGAGTTCGGGTTCACGGCGACCGAGAAGTCGTTGCCCGGCTGGGTGCCGGTGACGTTCAGGGTGAAGGTGCTGGTGTGGCTGCCGGAGGCCGCCGCGCCGGTGACCGTGATCGGGTAACTGCCGGGCGTCACCGAGGCGGTGGTGGAGATGTTCAGCGTGGCGCTGTTGCCGGCGGTGACGCTGCCGGGGGTCACGGTCGCGGTGACGCCCGCCGGGGCGCCGCTGACCGTGAGGTTGACGCTCTGCGCCGAGCCCGCCGTCACGGCCGTCGCGACGGTGGCGGAGGTGGACGAACCGGCCGCGACCGTGGCGGAGTTCGGGCTGACCGACACCGAGAAGTCGTTGTTCACCGTCGAGCCGCTGGTGAACGGCGCGAAGATGTGGGTGAAGTCCCAGGTGTTCTGGGGGATCCCGGAGCAGTTGTCGTTGCCCTTGGTGCCCGGGCAGCTGCCGTTGTCGCGCTGGAGCGCCCAGAAGGACAGCGTGTTGATGCCCTTCGCGACGGCCCAGTTGTACACGGTGGTGGCGTTGGCCAGGGTGAAGGTCTCGGCCGGGCCGAAGTCGTCGACACCGATCATCTCGGTGATCCCGATCGAACCCCACAGCTGGGCGGGGGTCTTGGTCGGGTAGAGCTTGGCGAGCTGGTTGTAGAGACCCTGCGCGGAGGTCTGGGTGTCGGCCGCCATGTCGTGGGTGGCGTTGTCGTAGTAGTCGAAGGTCATCATGTTGACGACGTCGATCCGCGCGTTGTTGCTGACCGCGTTGCGCAGCACCGCGAGGCCGCTGTCGGCCAGCCCCGAGGTGGTGGTCGGCAGCGTGTAGGAGAACTGGATGCTCCGGCCCTTGGTGGCGGCCCAGTCCTGCACCAGCTTGATCGCCTTGTTGCGGCGGTCGATCCCGCCGCTGTTGGTCAGCGAGTTGTCCTCGATGTCGAGGTCGATCCGGCTGATGTCGTAGGTGGTGATCACGTTCTCGAAGGCGGCCGCGATCTGGTTGACGTCGGTGCAGCTGTCGGCCAGCTCGGTGCCGGTGTTGTCGGCGGTGTAGCCGCCGAAGGACGGGATCACGTCCCCGCCGTTGGCGCGGATGGTCGCGAAGTCGGCGCCGAAGGTCGCGGAGGACACCGGCATGGAGGTGTCGCCGTTCCAGTACGGCGTGCAGGAGCCCTTGGTGGCGGTCTGGAGGAACGCCATGGTCAGGTGCTTGGCGCCGGACTGCGCGGCCAGCTGGGCCGGGCTCTGGCCGGTCCAGGCCTCGAAGTAGGGGGCGAAGACCCGGCTGGGAAGCGGGGTGGCGGCCTGGGCGGAGCTCGTCCCGGCGGCGACCAGGCCGGCCGAGGCGGCCAGCGTGGCGCAGGCCGTCAACACGGCCTGGACTGTTCTGCGAAGGCGCATGGATTCTCCAACAGACGTGGTGGGGCAGGACGTTGGGGAGGTGCGGTCGGGCCGGGGCGGGGTGGCCGTGTGGGGTCGGCCGGGGTCCCGGGACCGGTCGGACATCGGGAGCAGGGGAGTGCGGGCGTGCGGCGTGCGGGCGTGCGAAGGCCCACCGACTCGCGTGGACGCGGGCGGCGTGCGGATGCGCGCGCCGTACGGAGCGGGGGTGGAGCGGAGCAGGGCAGGGCAGTGCCTCAGCCGCCGGTGGTCACACCCCCACAGTGCATCCCGGTCGGATCGACATGCTTATGTTTGGACTAGACCACTGGTCTGTCAAGAGACCTAACTGTTCGTCAGCACACGGTCCGCGTGGCGGAAGGGGGCGGGCGGGGGTCGGGCGCGGGGACTGTCGACGGCGGGAGGCTCCGGAGGCCGGGAAGGCCGCCGAAAACAGGGAGGCCGTGGCCGCGCACCCGGAAGGGGTGGCGGCCACGGCCGGCCCGGCGCTCAGGACGCCGGGCGGTCCACTGTGGTGTCGCGGGTCCGCGGATCCACGGGCCGGTGGGCCCACGGACCCGAGGGGCGGCTCAGCGGAACGGCGGGCAGAGTGTGGCGAGCAGCGCCTCGTTGATCTTCGCGGCGGTGTCCGCCCCGAAGCCCTGCGGGTGGTCGGCGGAGGTGAAGCGCTGGTTGGCCAGCTCGACCAGCTTCTGCTTGTCCTTGGGGAACTGGTACATCGCCTGGCACTGGTTGCGCGCGCGGTCCACGGCCTGGTCGGGCTTGCCGCCGACGATCGCCGGGTCGATCGCGTCCAGCGCGGAGACCAGCTTGGCCGTCAGGTCGTCGCCCGGCTTGGCGGGCAGTCCGGCGTCGGCGGGCGGGGCGGGCTTGGCCGGTGCGGGGGCTCCCGAGGCGCCGGCGTCGGGGGCGGGTGGCGAACTCCTCGGCGAGAACCCGGCCGACGGCGTCCCGCTCGCGTTCGACCACGGCCTGATCCTCGCCGAAGGCGTGG
>NZ_JBEXJK010000178.1:0-16237 GCF_040609095.1 Kitasatospora sp. NPDC004799 | reverse complement strand
AGCGCGGTCACGAACGCGTCGACCCGCTCCCGCCGGTCGAAGCCCAGCACCGTCGGCAGCGTGTAGACGTCCCGGCCCTGATCGGCGTCCAGCAGGTAGTGGAAGAAGATCCCCTCCTGCAGCGGCGCCAGCGGGTAGACGTCGGCGACGTTCGCCGCACCACCCGGCACCTGCTCCACGATCCGCGCGAGGTCGTCCTCGGTGACCTCCGCCAGCGTGACCATGTCCGGCGTCAGCACGCTCGCGCCGGCCGGGATCCGGTTCTCCGGCACCGCGAACGCCTGACCCGCCTCGACGGCCGCCAGGCCGAGCGGCGTCGGCGTCTGGAACAGCGCCTTCACCGACACCTGCAGGCCACGGGCGCGCAGCCGCTCGACCAGCTTCACGGCCAGCAGGGAGTGCCCGCCCAGCTCGAAGAAGTTGTCGTCGATGCCGACCCGCTCCACCCCGAGGACCTCCGCGAACACCTCGCAGAGCAGTTCCTCGTCCGCCGTGCGCGGCGCCCGGTAGGAGGCCTCCAGCAGCGCCGCCCGGTCCGGCGCCGGCAGGGCGCGGCGGTTGATCTTCCCGTTCGCGGTGAGCGGGAGCGCGTCCAGCACGACCACGGCGGAGGGGACCATGTAGTCGGGCAGCGTCACCGCGAGCGCGTCCCGCAGCGCCGCGGAGTCCAGCTCCGCACCCGCGTCCACCGCCGGAACGACGTAGGCGACGATGCGCTTGTCGCCCGGCACGTCCTCGCGGACGACCGCGACGGTCTGGGCCACGCCCGCCTGGCCGAGCAGCGCGGACTCGATCTCGCCCAGCTCGATCCGGTACCCGCGCACCTTCACCTGGTCGTCGGTCCGGCGCAGGTACTCCAGCGTGCCGTCCTCGCGCCACCGCACGAGGTCGCCCGTGCGGTACATGCGCTCGCCGGACTCCCCGAACGGGCAGGCCACGAACCGCTCCGCCGTCAGGTCCGGGCGCCCCAGGTAGCCGCGCGCCAGGCCGTCGCCGGCGATGTACAGCTCACCGGGCACGCCCACCGGGACCGGCCGCAGGGCGGAATCCAGTACGTACACCCGGGTGTTGAGGATGGGCCGGCCGATGGAGACCGGGGTGTCCGCCGCGACGGCCGAGGCCGTGGACCAGATGGTCGTCTCGGTCGGGCCGTAGAGGTTGGTGACGGAGGCGGCGGTGCCGGCCAGGGTACGGGCCAGCTCGGCGGGGAGCGCCTCGCCGCCGACCAGGACCCGGACGGACCGGAGGACCTCGTCCTCCGCCAGGGCCCGCCACAGGCTGGGCGTGGCCTGCATGACGGTGACGGCCTCGCGCACCAGCAGCGCGCGCAGGGCGTCCGGGTCGCGCACCTCGTCGCGGTCGGCGAGGACGACGGCGGCGCCGGTCACCAGCGGAAGGTGCAGTTCGAGGCCCGCGATGTCGAAGCCGACGGTGGTGACGGCCAGCAGCCGGTCCCGCTCGGTGACCCGCAGGCGGTCGTTCATCGCCGCGAGGAAGTTGTTCAGCGCGGAGTGCGGGACGACGACGCCCTTGGGGCGGCCGGTGGAGCCCGAGGTGAAGATGACGTACGCCGGGTTCTCCGGACGGTGGCCCACCCGCTCCGGGTTCGAAACCGCCTGCGCGGCCAGCGCGTTGACGGTCTCCGGGCTGTCCAGGTCGATCCGCCGGACGCCGGCGTCCGCCGCCAGCGCCTCGTCCGTCGTCGCGCGGTCGGTGACCAGCGCGGCGGGACGGCCGTCGGCCAGGGTCGTCGCCAGGCGCTCGACCGGGTAGTCCGGGTCGAGCGGCAGGTAGGCGGCGCCCGCCTTGGCGACGGCCAGCAGCGACACGACCAGCTCGGCCGAGCGCGGCAGGCAGACCGCGACCAGCTGCTCGGGGCCGACCCCGTCGGCCGCCAGCAGGTGCGCCAGGCGGTTGGCCCGCGCGTTCAGCTCCGCGTAGGTCAGGCTCCCGCCCGCGGTGACCAGGGCGACGGCCTCGGGCGTCCGGGCGGCCTGCGCCTCGAAGAGCTCCGGCAGGGTCGCGGCGGGGAGTTCGGCCGCGGTGTCGTTCCACCCGGTCAGCAGCTGGTCGAGCTGCCGGTCGTCGAGGACGGGGAGCCGGTCGAGCGTGACGGCGGAGTCCTGCTCCAGCTCGCCGGCCAGGCGCTCGACGGCGGTGTGCAGCAGACCGCACACCACGTCCGGGTCGATCGCGGGGACGGCCTGCACGGAGAGCCGGAAGCCGACGACCGTGTCGTCCACCGACACCGTGAGCGGGTAGTTGGTCCGCTCGTGCCCGTACAGCACCTGGACGCCGTCGAGGCCGGTGCCCTCGTTCGCGGCGCCGGGGCTGTGGCGGTAGTTGAGCAGCGAGGTGAACAGCGGGCTCTGCGCCGGGACGTCGGTGGCCTGCTGGGCGAGGGTCAGCGGGGCGTGCTCGTGCCGCAGCAGCTCGCCCAACTGGACCTGGACGGCGCGCAGTCCGGCGTCCAGCGGCCGGGTGGCGTCGATCCGGATCGGCAGGGTGTTGATGTACAGGCCCGGGGTGCGGTGCGCGGTGCCGCCGGCGTCCATCCGGCCGAGCAGGACGGTGCCGAAGACCGGGTGGGTCTGGCCGGTCGTCGCGGCGGCCACGCGGGCCCACGCCAGGTGGAAGAACGCGGCGGCGCTGACGCCGTGGCGACGCGCCTGTTCCCGCACCCGGTCGGCCAGTTCGGCCGACAGCTCGACGATCGCCTCGCCGGTGTCGCTGCCGTCGCTGTGGGTGTCCAGCACGCCGTACGGCGCCGTCGGCTCCTCGACCTCACCGAGCACCCGCTCGAAGTAGGCGCGGTGCTGCTCCGGGGTGACCGCCATCCGCGCGTGGGCGACGAAGTCGCGGTACGGCGCCGGCTCCGGAAGCCGCTCGACGTCCTGCTCCAGGTGCGCCCGCACCTCGTCCAGCAGGATCTCCAGCGCGGTGTGGTCGCGGGTCAGGTGGTGGCTGCGCAGAGCCACCAACCACCGGCCGCCGTCGCTGTCCTGAGCGATCGTCAGGTCGGCCATCGGGGCGCGGCGGATGTCCATCGCGGGCGGGCAGGCCGCCAGCAGCCGGGCCACCGCGCCGTCCGAGGAGCCACCGGACAGCACGACCTCGTGTACGGGCAGAACGGCCCGGCGCAGCACCACCTGGAACGGCTGGGGCAGGTCCTCCCACAACACGGCCGTGCGCAGGATGCCGTGCCGGTCGACGACCGCCTGCAGGGCGGTCACGAAGGCGTCGACCCGCTCGCGCGAGTCGAAGGCCAGCACCGTCGGCAGGATGTAGACGTCACGGCCCTGCTCGGCGTCCAGCAGGTGGTGGAAGAAGATCCCCTCCTGCAGCGGCGCCAGCGGGTAGACGTCCTCGACGTTCGCCGCACCGCCGGGCACCCGCTCGACGATCCGGTCGAGGTCCGCCTGGCTCAGCTCGGCCAGCGTGACCATGTCCGGGGTCAGCGCGGTCGCGTCGGCCGGGATGCGGTTCTCCGGCACCACGAAGGCCCGGCCGGCCTCCTCGGCCGCCGACAGCCCGGCGGGCGTCGGGGCCTGGAACAGTGCCTTCACCGACACCGGCAGGCCGCGCGAGCGCAGCCGCTCCACCAGCGTCACCGCCAGCAGGGAGTGCCCGCCCAGCTCGAAGAAGTTGTCGTCGATGCCGACCCGCTCCACCCCGAGGACCTCCGCGAACACCTCGCAGAGCAGTTCCTCGTCCGCCGTGCGCGGCGCCCGGTAGGACGCGCCCAGGAGCGCCCCGCGGTCCGGCGCCGGCAGGGCGCGGCGGTCCAGCTTGCCGTTGACGGTCAGCGGCAGCGTCTCCAGCACCACGACCGCGGACGGGACCATGTACTCCGGCAGCACCGTCGCGAGGGCGCCGCGCAGCACGGCGGTGTCGGTCTCGGCGCCCGCCTCGGGCACCACGTAGGCGGTCAGCCGCTTGTCGCCGGGGACGTCCTCGCGGACGATCACGGCGGCCTGGGCCACGCCCGCCTGGCCGAGCAGGGCGGACTCGATCTCGCCCAGCTCGATCCGGAAGCCGCGGATCTTCACCTGGTCGTCGGTGCGGCCCAGGTACTCCAGGGTGCCGTCCTCGCGCCAACGCGCCAGGTCACCGGTGCGGTACATCCTCCCTCCTTGCCCGCCACCGGGCAGGAGGGGCCCATGCCCGGCCTCGCCGAACGGGCAGGCCACGAACCGCTCCGCGGTCAGGCCGCGCCGGTTGAGGTAGCCGCGCGCCAACTGGCCGCCCGCGACGTACATCTCGCCCGGCACGCCGACCGGGGCCGGCCGCAGCCCGGCGTCCAGCACGTAGACGCGCAGTCCGGGGATGCCCTCGCCGATCGGGCTGCCGAGGGTGCCGTCGACCGCCGTCGACTCGTCGAGCCGCAGGTGGCTCACGTGCACGGTGGTCTCGGTGATCCCGTACATGTTGACGAGCCGCGGGGCGTCGTCCCGGTGCCGCGCGTACCACTCGCGCAGGCGGCCGGCGTCGAGCGCCTCGCCGCCGAACACCACGGTGCGCAGCCGGAGTTCGGAGCCGAGGGCCGGGTGCTGGGCGTCCGCCTGGGCCAGCTGGTAGAAGGCGGACGGGGTCTGGTTGAGGACGGTCACGCCCTCGTCCACCAGCAGGCGCAGGAACTCGGCCGGCGACCTGGAGACCTCGACCGGCACGACGACCAGGCGCCCGCCGTGGAGCAGGGCGCCCCACAGCTCCCACACCGAGAAGTCGAAGGCGAAGGAGTGGAACCAGGTCCAGACGTCGTCGGCGCCGAACTCGAACCACGGCTGCGTCTCGTCGAACAGCCGCACCACGTTCTCGTGCGGGACGACGACGCCCTTGGGGCGGCCGGTGGAGCCCGAGGTGTAGATGATGTACGCGGCGTTCGCCGGACGGAGCGCGCCGGGGACCTCGGCGGGCAGCACCGTGTCGCCCTTGCCGGCGGACAGCCGGGCGCGGGTCTCCGGGTCGTCCAGGACCACCCGGCGGACGGCGTCCTCGTGCGCGACCGCGCCGGCCGACGCGGTGGAGGTGATCACCACGGAGGGGGCGCAGTCCGAGAAGATGAAGCTGATCCGGTCGGACGGCGAGGACGGGTCGATCGGCAGGTAGGCGCCGCCGGCCTTGAGCACGGCGAGCAGGGCCACGACCAGGTCCAGCGACCGTTCGAGGCAGACCGCGACGGAGGTCTCGGGCCCGACGCCCTCGCGGACCAGCAGGGCGGCCAGCGCGTCCGAGCGCTCGGCGAGCTGCGCGTAGCCGAGCCGCTCGTCGCCGAGGACCGCGGCGACGGCGTCCGGCGTCCGCGCGACCTGCGCCGCGAAGAGCTCCGGCAGGGTCGCCGCCGGCCGGGTGCTCCGCGCGGGGGTGTGCCAGGCCTCCAGCAGGCGGTGGCGCTCGGCCGGGCCGGTCACCTCCAGGCGCCCGAGCGGCCGGTCGGGCTGCGCGAGCACCGAGTCGAGGACCTGGACGAACCGCTCGGCCATCGCCTCGACGGTCGCCGCGTCGAAGAGGTCAGCGGCGAAGGTGATGCTGCCGGACAGGCCGGCGGGCCGGCCCTGGGCGTCGAACCGCTCGCCGAGCTGGACGTCGAGGTCGAACTTGGCCGGGCGCTGCTCGCCGCCCAGCGGCTCGACCTCCAGGCCGGGCAGCCGCAGCACGGCGTCCGCGTTGTTCTGGACGCTCAGGGTCACCTGGAACAGCGGGTGGCGGGACATCGACCGGGCCGGCGCGAGGTCCTCGACCAGGCGCTCGAACGGCAGTTCCTGGTGCGAGAACGCCTCCAGCGAGGTCTCCCGGACCTGCCGCAGCAACTGGCGGAAGGTGGCCTCGTCGGCCACCCGGGCGCGCAGCACCAGGGTGTTGACGAAGAGGCCGACCAGGTCGTGCAGGGCCTCGTCCAGGCGCCCGGCGATCGGGACGCCGATCGGGATGTCGTCGCCGGCGCCGAGCCGCGACAGCAGGACGGCGAGCGCCGCCTGGGCCGCCATGAAGACGGTGGCGCCCTCGGCCTTGGCGGTCCGCACCAGCCGCTCGTGGAGCTCGGCGGGCACGGTCAGGTCGACCACGCCGCCCACGTGCGAGGCGCGGGTGGGGCGCGGCCGGTCCACCGGGAGTTCGAGCTCGTGCGGCATGCCCGCGAGCGCCTGGCGCCAGTGCGCCAGCTGCTCGTTGAGGAGGCTCTCCGGGTCGTCGTCGTCCCCGAGCACGTCCCGCTGCCAGTAGGTGTAGTCGGCGTACTGGACCTCGAGCTGCTCCCACGCGGGCGCCTGACCGCCGCGGCGCGCCGCGTAGGCGACCGAGAGGTCCCGGGCGAGCGGGGCCCGCGACCAGCCGTCGCTGGCGATGTGGTGGACCACGACGATCAGCGCGTGGTCGTCCGGCGCGGTGGCGAACAGCCAGGCCCGCAGCGGGATGTCGCGCTCCAGGTCGAAGGTGTACCGGGAGGCCTCGGCCAGCGCCGCCGGCAGGTCGGCGGCGGCCACCTCGGTCACCGGCAGGTCGATCCGGGCCTGCTCGGGGGCGAGCACCTGCTGGTACGGCTTGCCGTCCTTGGCCGGGAAGACCGTCCGCAGGACCTCGTGCCGCTCCACCACGTCCCGCAGGGCGTCCCGCAGGGCCTCGCGGTCGAGGGCGCCGCGCAGCCGCAGGGGGAGCGCGATGTTGTAGGTGTCGCTCGGCCCCTCCAACTGCCCGAGGAACCACAGCCGCTGCTGAGCGTACGACAACGGGATCATCAGATCTCCTCCTGCCTGGTGCGACGACGCAGGGCGGGCCTGGTGCGCTTGGGACGGTTGATGTGGGACGAAAGGCCCGCCACGGTGGGGCTCTCGAAGATCGCCCGGAGGGGCAGTTCGACCTCCAGGGCCGAACGGATCCGGCTGACCAGCCGGGTGGCCAGCAGGGAGTGCCCGCCGAGTTCGAAGAAGCTGTCGTCGATGCCGACCCGCTCCAGCCCGAGGACCTCGGCGAAGGCCTCGCACAGGAGGGTCTCCTCGGACGTCCGGGGGGCGCGGTAGGAGGCCTCCAGCTCGGCGGTGCGGTCCGGGGCCGGCAGGGCCCGGCGGTCCAGCTTGCCGTTGACGGTCAGCGGCAGCGCGTCGAGCGCGACCACGGCCGACGGGACCATGTAGTCGGGCAGCACGGTGGCCAGGGCGGCCTTGACCTCGGCCGGGTCCACCCCGGCACCGGCGGCCGGGACGGCGTAGGCGGTCAGCCGCTTGTCGCCGGGGACGTCCTCGCGGACGACCACCACGCCCTGGGCGATACCGGGCCGGGCGAGCAGCGCCGACTCGATCTCGCCCAGCTCGATCCGGAAGCCGCGCACCTTCACCTGGTCGTCGGTGCGACCCAGGTAGTCGAGGGTGCCGTCGGCCCGCCAGCGGGCGAGGTCGCCGGTGCGGTACATCCGCTCGCCCTCGGCCCCGAACGGGCAGGCGACGAACCGCTCCGCCGTCAGGTCCGGACGGCCCAGGTAGCCGCGCGCCAGCTGGACACCGGCGATGTACAGCTCGCCGGGGACGCCGACCGGAAGCGGCCGCAGGGCCGCGTCCAGGACGTACGCCCGGGTGTTCCACATCGGCCGGCCGATCGGCACGACCTCCGACCCGTCCAGTTCCTCGGGGAGGAGGAAGTCGGTGCAGCCGACCGTCGCCTCCGTCGGACCGTAGTGGTCCACCACCGCGACACCCGGATGACGTTCCCGCCACTGCGCCACGGCCGCCGCCTGGACGGCCTCGCCGCCCACCATCAGCCGACCGGACGGACTCACCACGTCACCCAGCGAGTCCAGCACCGCCAGCGCGCTCGGCGTCACCTTCATGAACGACGGACGACGACCGCCCAACACCCCCGGCAGAGCGTCGTCCAGCGCCGCGACGACCACCTCGCCACCGCACACCAGCGCGCCGTACAGGCCGGTCACACCCGCGTCGAAGGACACCGACGCGTGCAGCACCGTCAGCCCCCCGACCTCCGGGTACGCCTCCACACACCGGACCACGTAGTTGACCAGGCCCGCCTGCGTCACCACCACACCCTTCGGCCGACCCGTCGACCCCGAGGTGTAGATGACGTACGCCGGGCTCTCCGGACGGTGGCCCGGGCGCTGCGGGTTCGCAGCAGCCTGCGCGACCAGCGCCTCGACGGTCCCGGTGGCGTCGAGGTCGATCCGTCGGACGCCCTCGGCCACCTTCGCGGCCGCGCCGACGCGCGTGGTGGTCAGCAGCACCACGGGGCCGCTGTCGGCCACCGTCGCCGCGAGCCGCTCGACCGGGTAGTCCGGGTCCAGCGGCAGGTACGCCGCCCCCGTCTTGCCGATCGCGAGCAGCGACACCACCAGCTCGGTCGAGCGCGGCAGGCACACCGCGACCAGGTCCTCCGGCCCGACACCGCCCTCGACCAGCAGCTGCGCCAGCCGGTTCGCCCGCTCGTTCAACTCCGCGTAGCTCAGGCTTCCGGCCGCGTCCGACACCGCCACCGCACCCGGCGTCCGGGCCGCCTGCGCCTCGAACAGCTCCGGCAGCGTCACCGCCGGCACCCCACGCGCCGTGTCGTTCCACCCCCGCAGCACCAGCTCCCGCTCCGCCTCGCCCAACACCTCGACCCGGTGGGCCGGTTGGCGCGGGTCGGCGGCCATCGCCGCGAGCACCCGGTGCAGCCTGGCGCCGAACTGCTCGGCCGTCCCGTGCTCGAAGAGGTCCCGGGCGTAGACGATGCGGCCGCGCAGGCCGGCCGGGCGCCGGTCCGCGGTGAAGCACTCCTCGAAGGTGAAGTCGAGGTCGTACTTGGCCTGCCAGCTGGTGTTCGGCAGGGCGCTGACGGCCAGCCCGGGCAGGTCGAGGGCGGCCCCCTCGTTGTTCTGGAGGACCAGCATGACCTGGAACAGCGGGTGGTGGGTCAGCGAGCGGGCCGGGGCCAGGCTCTCCACCAGGCGCTCGAACGGGACGTCCTGGTGCGCGAACGCCTCCAGGCCCGCCTCGCGGACCCGGTGCAGCAGGCCGGCGAAGGTCGGCGAACCGGAGAGGTCCGTCCGCAGCACCAGGGTGTTGACGAAGAACCCGACCAGGTCGTCCATGGCCGCGTCGGTGCGCCCGGCGACCGCGGTGCCGATCGGGATGTCCTCCCCCGCGCCGAGCCGGGACAGCATCGTGGCCAGGGCGGCCTGGAGGACCATGAACATGGTCACCCCCTCGGCCCGGGCGAGCCGGGTCAGCTCCTCGTGCAGCTCGGCCGGGACGTCCAGCTCGACGGTCCCGCCGCGGTGGGTCAGCGCCGCCGGGCGCGGGTGGTCGGCCGGCAGCTCCAGCTGCTGCCGGGCGCCGTCGAGGGTCTTCTCCCAGTAGGCGAGCTGACGGTTCAGCACGCTGCCCGGGTCGTCGTCCGCGCCGAGCAGCTCGCGCTGCCACACCGTGTAGTCGGCGTACTGCACCGGGAGCGGCGCCCAGGCGGGCGCGGCTCCGGCGCCGCGCGCCGTGTAGGCCGCCGAGAGGTCCTGGGCCAGCGGCCGCATCGACCAGCCGTCGCCGGCGATGTGGTGGATCACCACCAGCAGGACGTGCTCCTCGGGCCCGAGCTCGAACAGGGTCGCCCGGATCGGGATCTCGGTGGCCAGCTCGAACGGGCGGGCGGTCTCCCGGGCCAGCAGCCCGTCGAGGTCCGCCGCGGCCGTCGGGACCACCGCGAGCTCGCAGCGGTACTCGTCCGCGGCGAGGACCCGCTGGCGCGGTTCCCCGGCCGGGGCCGGGAAGACCGTCCGCAGCACCTCGTGCCGCTCCACCACGTCCCGCAGGGCGTCGGCCAGCGCCGCCCGGTCCAGGGCGCCCGCGAACCGCAGCGCCAGCGGGATGTTGTAGGCCGCGTTCGCGCCGTCCAGCTCGTTGAGGAACCACATCCGGCGCTGCTCCAGGGAGAGCGGCAGCACGTCCGGACGGGCGGTGGCGACCAGCGCGGGCGCGGCCTGCTCCGCCTTCGACAGCCGGGGGGCCAGCGCGGCGACGGTCGGGCTCTCGAAGACCGCCCGCAGCGGCAGTTCCACCCCCAGGGCCGAGCGGACCCGGCCGACCAGCCGGGTGGCCAGCAGCGAGTGCCCGCCCAGCTCGAAGAAGTCGTCGTCGACGCCGACCTGCGGCAGGCCCAGGACGTCCGCGAACGCCGCGCACAGGAGGGTCTCCTCCGGCGTCCGCGGCGCCCGGTAGGACGCCTCCAGCGCCGCCGCGTGGTCCGGCGCCGGGAGAGCGCGGCGGTCCAGCTTGCTGTTGGCCGTCAGCGGCAGCGCCTCCAGGGCGAGCACCGCGGACGGGACCATGTAGTCCGGCAGCACCGCCGCCAGCTCCGCGCGCAGGGCGGCGGTGTCCACCGCCGTGCCCGCCTCGGGCACCACGTAGGCGGTCAGCCGCTTGTCGCCGGGGACGTCCTCGCGGACGACCACCACGCCCTGGGCCACGCCCGGCCGGGCGAGCAGGGCGGACTCGATCTCGCCCAGCTCGATCCGGAAGCCGCGGATCTTCACCTGGTCGTCGGTGCGGCCCAGGTAGTCGAGGGTGCCGTCCTCGCGCCAACGCGCCAGGTCACCGGTGCGGTACATCCTCTCGCCCTCGGCCCCGAACGGGCAGGCCACGAAGCGCTCCGCCGTCAGGCCCGGCCGGTTCAGGTAGCCCCGGGCCAGCCCGGTGCCGGCGATGTACAGCTCGCCGGGCACCCCCACCGGCACCGGCCGCAGCGCGGCGTCCAGCACGTACACCCGGGTGTCGTCCATCGGGCTGCCGATGGGCAGCGTGTGCCCCAGCTCGGCCCCGGCGGCCATCGCGTGCTGGGTGGCGCACAGCGTGGTCTCGGTCGGACCGTACAGGTGGCGGACGGTCAGGTGCGGGAGGGCGTCGAGCAGCCGCGCGACGGCGGTGGGCGGCACGACGTCGCCGCCCGTGAGGACCTCCGTCACGTCGGCGAAGATCTCCGGGTTCTCCTCGCCGATGACGCGGAAGAGCCCGGCGGTGACGTGGACGTGGGTGGCCCGGGTGTCGACGATCAGCCGGTGCAGGGTGGAACCGTCGAGCTTGACCTCGGGGGCGACGGAGACGCTGCCGCCGTGGACGAGCGGGACCCACAGCTCGTAGGTGGACGCGTCGAAGGCGTGCGGGGCGTGGAACAGCACGCGGTCGGCCGGGCCGACGTTCCAGCGCGAGTCCCGCACGAGGGCGGCGAGGTCGGCGTGCGTGGTGACGATGCCCTTGGGGGTGCCGGTGGAGCCGGAGGTGTACATGATGTACGCCGCCTGGTCCGGCAGCACCCGCGCCGGGGCCACGGGCTCCGGGGCGTCCGCTGCGGGGGCGTCGAGGACGTCGGCGTCGAGGACGTCGGCGTCGAGGACGTCGGCGTCGACGAGGAGGACCCGGGCGCCCTGCTCCTCGGCCGCGCGCACGACCCGGTGCTCCCGCAGGGCGGAGTCGGCCACCAGCAGGTGCGGCCGGGCGTCCGCCAGGATGGCCGCGATCCGCGCCTCGGGCGAGCGCAGGTCCAGCGGGACGAACACGCCGCCCGCCTTGGCGATCGCCAGGAAGACGGTGACCAGCTCCGTGGAGCGGTGCATGCCGACGGCGACCGGCGTCTCCGGCCCGACCCCGTGGCCGGCCAGGACGCGGGCCAAGTGGTCGGCGCGGGCGTCGAGTTCGGCGTAGGTCAGCGTCTCGTGGTCCGTGCCGGCCGTGGCGCCCGCGGCTTCCGTGCCGTCCTGGTCCATGGCGCGGGTGCGCACCAGCGCGACCGCGTCCGGCGTCCGGGCGGCCTGCGCCTCGAACAGCCCCGGCAGCGTCGCGGCCGGCAGCTCCCGCGCGGTGTCGTTCCAGTCGCGCAGCAGCTGGTCCTGTCGGCGCTCGTCCAGGACGGCGACGGTGTCCAGCGGGGTGGCGGGGTGCGTCTCCAGGGCGCCGACCAGGTTCTCGACGGCGGTGTGCAGCAGGCCGCAGACGGTGTCGGAGTCGATCGGCTCGGCGGCGTGCACCGTGAGCCGGAAGCCGACGCCGGTGTCGTCCACCGAGGCCGTGACCGGGTAGTTGTTCCGCTCGCGGGCGTGGAGGATCTCGATGCCCGCGATCCCGGTCTCCAGCAGATCGCTCGACGCGGACTCGGAACGCGGCCTGCTGTGGCGGTAGTTGAGCAGCGAGGTGAACAGCGGGCTCTGGGCCGGGAGGCCGGTCGCCTGCTGGGCGAGCGCCAGCGGGGCGTGCTCGTGCCGCAGCAGCTCGCCCAACTGGACCTGCACGGCGCGCAGTCCGGCGTCCAGCGGCCGGGTGGCGTCGATCCGGATCGGCAGCGTGTTGATGAACAGGCCCGGGGTGCGGCTCGCCGTGTCCCCGGCGTCCATCCGGCCGAGCAGCACGGTGCCGAAGACGGGGTGGGTCTGGCCGGTGGTGGCGGCGGCCACGCGGGCCCAGGCGAGGTGGAACAGCGCGGCGGCACTGGCGCCGTGGCGCCGCGCCGACTCCCGCACCCGGGCGGCCAGTTCGACCGACAGTTCGACCACGGCCTCGCCGGTGTCGGTGCCGTCGCCGCGCGTGGCCAGCACGCCGTAGGGCGCGGTGGGCTCCTCGACCTCGGCGAGCGCGCGCTCGAAGTAGGCGCGGTGCTGCTCCGGAGTGACCGCCAGGCGGGCGTGGGCGACGAAGTCGCGGTACGGCGCGGGTGCCGGCAGGCCGCCCTCCTCGTGCTCCAGGTGCGCGCGCACCTCGTCCAGCAGGATCTCGAGCGCCTGGTGGTCGCGGATCAGGTGGTGGCTGCGCAGAGCGACCAACCAGCGGTCGCCGGAGGCTGCGTGACTGATCGTCAGATCGAGCATCGGCGCCCGGCGGATGTCCATCGACGGCGGGCAGGCCGCCAGCAGGCGGGCCACCGCGTCATCGGCGGGGTCTCCGGTGAGAACAACCTCTTCGACGGCCAGCGGCGCCTGGCACAGGACGACCTGGAGCGGCTGGGAAATGCCCTCCCAGAGAACGGCCGTGCGCAGGATGTCGTGCCGGTCGACGACGTGCTGGAGTGCGGTCACGAAGGCGTCGACGCGGCTC
Source organism: Kitasatospora sp. NPDC004799 (assembly GCF_040609095.1). Taxonomy (NCBI): domain Bacteria; kingdom Bacillati; phylum Actinomycetota; class Actinomycetes; order Kitasatosporales; family Streptomycetaceae; genus Kitasatospora; species Kitasatospora sp. NPDC004799. Next base: position 3,182 of record NZ_JBEXJK010000178.1, on the reverse strand, counting down.
CGGGAGTCGAAGCCCAGGACCACCGGGACGATGTAGACGTCGCGGCCCTGGTCGGCGTCGAGCAGGTGGTGGAAGAAGATGCCTTCCTGCAGCGGGGCCAGCGGGTAGACGTCGGCGATGTTCGCCGCGCCGCCGGGGACCTGGTCGACGATCCGGTCGAGGTCCGTCTGGCTCAGCTCGGCCAGCGTGACCATGTCCGGGGTGAGGACGGTCGCGTCGGCCGGGATGCGGTTCTCCGGCACGACGAAGGCCTGGCCGGTGTCGACGGCCGCGAGGCCGGCTGCCGTCGGGGCCTGGAACAGAGCCCGGACGGAGACCTGGAGGCCGCGCGAGCGCAGCCGCTCGACCAGGGTGACGGCGAGCAGGGAGTGGCCGCCCAGCTCGAAGAAGTTGTCGTCGATGCCCACCTGGGGCAGGCCGAGGACCTCCGCGAACGCCTCGCAGAGCAGTTCCTCGTCGGCGGTGCGCGGTGCGCGGTAGGCCTCCTGGATCGCGGTGGTCTCGGGGGCCGGCAGAGCACGGCGGTCGAGCTTGCCGTTGACGGTCAGCGGCAGCGCGTCCAGGAGCGTGATCGAGGACGGGACCATGTACTCGGGCAGGACGGTGCCCAGCCCGGTACGGACCTCGGTGGTGTCCACGGTCGCACCGGTGGCGGGGACGAGGTAGGCGGCGATGCGCTTGTCGCCGGGGACGTCCTCGCGGACGATCACGGCCGCCTGGGCCACACCGGGCCGGCCGAGGACGGCCGCTTCGATCTCGCCCAGCTCGATACGGTAACCGCGCACCTTCACCTGGTCGTCGGTCCGGCCGAGGTAGTCCAGGGTGCCGTCCTCCCGCCAACGGGCGAGGTCACCGGTGCGGTACATGCGCTCGCCGGACTCGCCGAACGGGCAGGCGACGAACCGCTCCGCCGTCAGACCCGGACGGTTCAGGTAGCCCCGGGCCAGCTGGACACCGGCGAGGTAGAGCTCGCCGGGAACACCGACCGGCACCGGACGGAGCGTGGCGTCCAGGACGTAGACGCGGGTGTTGGCGACCGGGCCGCCGATCGGCACGGTCTCGGTGCCCGGCGCGCACTCCCAGGCGGTGACGTCGATCGACGCCTCCGTGGGGCCGTAGAGGTTGTGCAGCGGCGCTCCCACATCGCGCAGGAACGCGTCCCGCAGCTCCGGGGAGAGCGCCTCACCGCTCGCGAACACCGCGCGCAGGGAGGTGCACGTGCGGGCGGCCGGCTCCAGCAGGAAGACCTGCATCATCGAGGGGATGAAGTGCGTGACGGTCACGCCCTCGGCGCGGATCACCTCCGCCAGGTACGCCGGGTCGCGGTGCCCGTCCGGACGCGCGACCACGAGGGTCGCGCCCGTGGTCAGGGGCCAGAAGAACTCCCAGACCGAGACGTCGAACCCGACCGGGGTCTTCTGCAGCACCCGGTCCGACACCGTCAGACCGTAGTCCTCGTGCATCCACGCCAAGCGGTTCACCACACCGTCGTGCGCCACCACGACGCCCTTGGGGCGACCCGTGGAACCCGAGGTGTAGATCACGTACGCCGGACTCTGCGGGCCGTGACCCACACGCACCGGATTCGAAACCGCCTGCACGCTCAGGGCGTTGACCGTCTCGGCAGCGTCCAGGTCGATCCGACGGACACCGACCGACAGGGCCCCATCCATCGTCACACTGTCGGTCACCAGGACCGTCGGACGGCCGTCCTCCAGCGTGGAGGCCAGACGCTCCGCCGGGTAGTCCGGGTCCAGCGGCAGATACGCCGCACCCGCCTTCTCGATCGCCAGCAACGACACCACCAGCTCAACCGAGCGCGGCAGACACACCGCCACCAGGTGCTCGGGCCCGACACCCTCGGCCACCAGCAGGTGCGCCAACCGGTTCGCCCGCTCGTTCAACTCCGCGTACGACACCACCTCACGCGCCGCACCACTACCGAACACCACGGCCGTGGCCTCCGGCGTCCGGGCAGCCTGAACCTCGAACAGCTCCGGCAGCGTCCCCACCGGCACCTCGCGCACGGTGTCGTTCCACCCGCGCAGCACCAACTCCCGCTGCCCGTCGTCCAGAACCGAGACCCGGTCCAGCGTGACAGCGGAGTCCGCCTCCAGCCCGCCGACCAGGTTCTCCACCGCCGTACACAGCAGACCGCAGACCACCTCGGAGTCCATCGGCGCACACGCCTGCACCGTGAACCGGAACCCGACACCGGTGTCGTCCACGGACACCGTCAACGGGTAGTTGTTGCCCTCGTGGGCGTACAGGATGTCGATGCCCGCGATCCCGGTCTCCGGCAGGTTCCCCTGACCGGATGCCGAACTCGGCTTGCTGTGCCGGTAGTTGAGCAGAGACGTGAACAGTGGGCTCTGCGCCGGCAGGCTGGTCACCTGCTGGGCGAGCGCCAGCGGTGCGTGCTCGTGGTTCAGCAGCTCGGCCAACTGCGCCTGGGCCGAACGCAGTCCGGCGTCCAGCCGCTGGGTGGCGTCCACCCGGATCGGCAGCGTGTTGATGTACAGACCCGGCGTACGGCTGGCCGCACCGCCCGCGTCCATCCGGCCGAGCAGGACGGTCCCGAACACGGGGTGGCTCTGTCCCGTCGTCGCCGCCGCGACCCGCGCCCACGCCAGGTGGAAGAACGCCGCCGCGCTGACACCGTTCCGACGCGCCAACTCCCGCACACGCACAGCCAGCTCGGCCGACAGCTCGACGACCGTCTCACCGGCCGCGCTGCCGTCACCATGGATGCCCAGCACGCCGTACGGCGCCGTCGGCTCCTCCACTCCGCCGAGCACCCGCTCGAAGAACGCGCGGTGCTCGTCGGCCGTGACCGCGAGGCGCGCGTGCGCCACGAAGTCGCGGTACGGCGCCGGCTCCGGCAGCCGCTCGACGTCCTGCTCCAGGTGCGCCCGCACCTCGTCCAGCAGGACTTCCAGCGCCTGGTGGTCACGGATCAGGTGGTGGCTCCGCAGAGCCACCAACCACCGGTCACCAGCAATATCCTGAGCGACCGTCAGATCAAGAAGAGGCGCCCGGCGGATGTTCATCGCGGACGGACAGGCCGCCAGCAGCAGGGAGACCGCATCGGCACCGGCCGCAAGCGCGATCTCGGCGACGGCCAGCGGAGCCTGCCGCAGCACCACCTGCAGCGGCTGGGACAGCCCCTCCCAGAGCACCGC